>CAYUBU010000180.1:0-5020 GCA_964443105.1 uncultured Nitrospirota bacterium | reverse complement strand
AAAAAAGGTGCCAGGCAGGCCTGCCTGGCACCTCGTTGATTCGGTTCTGGAACCCGGGATGCCCACTGTGTCCGGTTGAGCCGAAATTGCTTCATCCGAAGAAGCCGATTACGCCGGGGTCAAAATGGCTTTCAGGTCCTCTTCCGCCTTGCCGATCGGCTTGAGATCGAAATTCTCAACGAGGAAATTGAGAATATCCGGGGTGATAAAGGCGGGCAGTGAGGGCCCGATCCTGATGCCCTTGATCCCCAGGGAAAGGAGGGAAAGGAGAATGACCACCGCCTTCTGCTCGTACCACGACAGGATCAGCGAGAGGGGCAGTTCGTTGACGCCGCAGTTGAAGGCGCCCGCCAGGGCCTCCGCAATTTTGATCGCCGAATAGGCGTCGTTGCACTGGCCGATGTCCAGGAGGCGGGGTATGCCGCCGATATCTCCAAGATCGAGGTCATTGAACCTGAACTTTCCGCAGGCCAGCGTCAATACCACCGTATCCGCCGGAGTCTTCTCGACAAACTCGGTGTAGTAATTGCGCCCGGGTTTTGCACCGTCGCAGCCGCCCACCAGGAAAAAATGGCGGATTGCTCCCTGTTTCACCGCATCGATGACCTTGTCGGCCACGCCGAGCACCGCGTTGCGTCCAAAACCGGTCATCAGAGTCTTGCCGGGAGTTTTTTCAAAGCCCCCCAGAGATTTTGCTTTTGCAATCACCGGGGAGAAATCCCTGTTTTTCACGTGGGCGACACCGGGCCAACCGACCAGTCCGCAAGTGAAGACATGGTCTTTATAGGTGTCCTTCGGCTTTTGAATGCAGTTGGTTGTAAAGAGAATGACCGCCGGCACGCCGTCAAATTCACTTCGCTGGTTCTGCCAGGCCGTCCCGAAGTGGCCGGCCAGATGGGCGTACTTTTTTAGTCCCGGATATCCGTGGGCCGGAAGCATCTCCCCATGGGTGTATATCTGAACCCCCGTGCCTTCGGTCTGTTTCAGGAGTTCTTCCAGGTCCACAAGATCGTGGCCGGTGACGATGATGGCGGGGCCCTTTTTGTAGCCGGTGGAAACGGTAGTCGGTTCGGGGTGGCCGAACCGGGTGGTATGGCCCTCGTCCAGGATTTCCATGGCCCGAATGTTGGTTTTGCCGCAGGCCATATTGAGTTCCACCAGCTCCGGGACCCCCAGAGTGTTGTCGGTGAGTGCCGCCAGGGCCTCATGGGTGAAAGCGTAAATAGCCTCGTCTTCCTTGCCCAGAATATAGGCATGATCCACGTAGGCCGCCATCCCTTTCAGGCCATAGAGCAGCAGTTCCTGGAGTGATCGAACGTTCTCATTGGGGGAGCCGCCCAACTCCCCGATCCCCGGGTTGGTCTCGGCGTCTTTCAGTAAATCGGAAAGGCTATTCCCAGGCTGGTAGAGCGCTGCCTTCGGCCAGGCCGCGCTGTCGCCCTTTGCACCACTCTTTGAGGCGGCCGAGCGATAGAGATCGGCGGCGGCGGCACGGATCTTCTCGCCTTGCTGAATCCACTGCACGAGACGCTGGGGGTCGAAGTCGACATTGGTTACGGTCGTGAAGAGGGCCTCCATGGTATAGCGATTGACATCATCGCTGACGGCGCCTAGTTTGCGGGCCTGGTGGGCGAGATAACCAATCCCCTTGAGCTGGAATACCATCACGTCCTGTAAGGCGGCAACATCGGGCTCTTTACCGCATACGCCGATGGTGGTGCAGCCTTTGCCTTTGGCCGCCTGTTCACACTGATTGCAGAACATTTCCATAATCAATTCTCCTCTCCTCAAATGGTTGGGAATATCCCTTCTTTGAAAGTACTGTACACCGGTTCAATCCTGAGTCAAGTGACATGGATCACCAATCGACCATCTTTCGACTCGACGGGTCTTTGTGGCCGTGAACAAGGATCCGGGCAGATGAGGTTTGAGGCTGTTTCTAGGGGCGTCCGTGCCTTGACAGCTTTGAAATCAGCGATATAGTACGGCTAGAAAGGGCGCATTCGGTCTGAAACCGGGAGAAAGGGCTCATGGTGTCGGATATCTGGGGCAATCTTATGATGCGAGGGGGCGTTCTCATGGCTCCCATCGTCATCTGCTCAATTGTCGGCCTGGCCATCATCCTGGATCGAACCCTAGCTTACCGGAAGTTGAGACTTGGCGGGTTTGTTCTCGATGGTGAGGTTCGCTCCCTTCTGGAGCAGCAGGATCTGGAGGGTGCCCTGGCCCTCCTGGAGAGTGAAGATCGGGCCGGGGATCGGGTCCTGGCCGAGACGATTCGCCAGGTGCAGGTGAAAGGTGCCGCAGGATCGGTCGATGCTTTTGCCCTGGCCGGAGAAAAGCTGGTGAACCGTATGGAGGTTTCCCTCCGGCCTCTGGCGACGGTGGCCACCGTTTCCCCTCTCCTCGGGCTGCTGGGAACGGTTGTGGGGATGATCAAGGCCTTTATTCAAATCGAGTCCCATGGAGGCAGCGTCAATGCTTCGCTTCTGGCCGGGGGCATCTGGGAAGCGCTGCTGACGACGGCAGCAGGCTTAACCGTGGCCATTCCCTGCCTCCTCTTCCACAACATTTTCCAGGGACGGGTGGAGAGAGTGGAAAGTCAGCTCTCGGCGCTGGCGAAGGAGTTGAGCCATGTCCTTAATCGGTGAACCGGAGAGAACGTTCCGGAGAAAACGAAAAGGGCTCGAGATTGGGATCACGCCGCTCATTGATATTGTCTTTCTTCTCTTGATCTTTTTCATGCTCACGTCTCGATTCGTGGTACAAGAGGGGATTGAGGTCGATCTTCCCGTAACGGAACAGGTGCACCGCCTTTCCGGGAATGAGGTGCATCTTATTTTTATCACGGAAGGGGGAGGGATCTTTTTCGAGGGCCGGTATCTGTCGCTGGAGGAACTGGCAGGGGCCATCTCCAGGCGTGATGAGACCTGGTTCACAAAACCCTTTGAAATCCGTTCCGACAGGCGGACGCCGGTACAGTCCATGGTCCGGGTTCTTGAAGTGCTCAGAGACGGAGGAGCGAGGAAGGTCACCATCGGAACCGATCACGAGTTTCCGGAACGACGGCCGTAGATTGGAGTTCTGCGGGCATTATCGAGATGGGGAGCCGGGGCGCTGTTTGCCCGAGCTTCCCATAGGTGTTGTCCTTGCCGTGCCGTCCCTGCGGTTGGGGGAAACCGCTTATTACAGAAAAACCGGTCAGACGGAAAAATTGCTCCCCCCGACCTGCACGGGGTTAGGGCGGCCTGAGAGGGGAAGGCCCGCGCAATGGAAATCAAAAGATTGGTTCCCCGAAACGGAGCCGTGGGGGGACACGTTCTCAAAAGAAAACCGATGTTCCCTAATGTCGATTAGCGGTCCTTAAAAGACAGGAAGAACCGATACCATGCTGCAGCCGGGATCCAGCATAGAAGGCCACCTTGATACACTCGATGTCATCCTCCTCCTCATTGACCTAAGCGGCCGTATTGTATTCATGAACCGAAAGGGGTGCCGTGACCTGGGGTGCGATGGGCGCAAGGTGGTGGGGAAGAGCTGGTTTGAAACCTGTTTTTCAAGAAACGACCGGGATCAGGCCCGTTTGATCTTCGCCCGGCTCCTGGGCGGAGAGGAGGGAGGTCCCGTCGTTATGGAGAGTGGTGCGCTCAACGAAAGAGGGGAACGAATAAATATCCTCTGGCACCTGCGCCTGCTCACCGACGTGGACGGACAGGCAGCAGCGATCCTGCTCACCGGTGATGATGTGACGGCCCGCAAGGAGGCGGAAGCGGCCTTAGGGGAATTCCCTGTCCATCTCGAAGCACTGCCGGGGCAGGGTACCGGGGAACATCCGTCAGCGGTCGGGCCGCTTAAAGGGCAAGTTACCCGGGCGCAAAGCAACAAGGGCATGCTGAGTGAGTCGGAAGAAAAATTCAGAGGTTTTTCTCAGGTTTTTCATTCCCTCGTCGATGCCATGCCCGACGCCCTTCTCCTCATAGATCGGGAGATGAAAGTCCTCTGGGCCAACAGTGCCGCCGAAGCGCTGGGACCCGTGACCGATGGGGGTCTCGTCGGCGAGCACTGCTTCACGCTGCTCCAGGACACCTCGGCGCCCTGCAACAATTGCCATGCCCTGAAAACCTTTCAGACGGGCCAGTCCTGCAGTACCCAGATTTCATCCCCCGGCGGGCGCTTCTGGGATGTGAGCACTTTTCCCGTCACCAATTTATCGGGAAGCGTGGACAAGGTGATCCTGACATACCGGGACGTGACGGAGAAACTTACGCTCCAGGCGGAGGCGTTGCGCGCCGGTCACCTGGCGTCACTGGGGGAACTGGCCGCCGGCGTGGCCCATGAAATAAACAATCCCGCCAACGGGATTATCAACTATGCCCAAATTCTGCATGACAACCCCGGCAACGCGGAATCGGACAGGGATATGGCTGTCCGGATTATGAAGGAGGGGAACCGAATCGCGAGCATCGTGCGAAGCCTGCTCTCCTTTGCCCGTGACAACGAAGAAACCAAGAGCCCGCTGTCGATTCCCCGTGTTCTCGCCGACGCCCTGGCGCTGACGGAAGTCATTATCGTGAAGAACGGCATCCACCTGGCGGTGGACTGCCCTGAGGACCTGCCGGCAGTCTTCGGCCATGGCCAGCAGATACAGCAGGTCTTTCTCAACGTTGTCAACAACGCCCGCTACGCGTTAAACATGAAGCACGGCGGTACGTCAGAGGAGAAGCGCTTCGGAATTCGAGGCGAAAGGACGACGGTCCATGGCGTCCCGATGGTTCGAATCACTTTTCGGGATCAGGGGGTGGGGATCCCTGCTGATCTGCAGGAAAAGGTTTTTCACCCCTTCTTTTCCACCAAACCGAGCGGTGAAGGAACGGGTCTCGGGTTGAGCATCAGCCACAGCATCATCCGGGATCATGGCGGCCGTATGTCCATTGAGAGTGTGGAGGGAGAATACACCCGCGTGATTATCGATTTGCCCGCTGCGAGTGAGGAAGATGAATAAACCGAGAATCCTGGTCAT
>CAYUBU010000179.1:0-7663 GCA_964443105.1 uncultured Nitrospirota bacterium | reverse complement strand
GGTGACCATGGCTACCTGAAAGCCGCGGTCCATGATTATTGAGAGTGGGGTGATTAACTTGTGTAATTCAGGCATGCCATTGGCCTGAGGCCCCTGAAAACGGACAACTGCCACAAGATCCCTGTTCATCAGGTCGTCATGAAAGGCCTTTTTAAGATCATCCTGAGTGTGAAAAACCATGGCCGGGGCTTCAATCAGAGTCTGCTCTCCATTGGCCAGGGCCGAAACTTTTATGACCGCCCGCCCCAGGTTACCATCAAGAACTTTCAAACCCCCGGTCGGCGAAAATGGCTGTTTCGCAGAGGCAATCACTTCACTGTTCAGAGATGTTTCCGGTCCTGCCCCCCAGACGACGTTGCCTTTTTCAAGTTCCGGTTTAGCGGTGTATTGCTCCAGGCCCGGCCCGGCAACAGTCTGGACGTCATCATGCAGAAAACCGCCCTCCAGAAGTTCCCTGATCAGCACAGCCATGCCGCCTGCAGCCTCAAAATCATTAATATCTCCGGGACCATTCGGATAGATGCGCACCAGCAGGGGCACTACATCAGAAAGATTCGAAAAATCATCCCAGTTAATCCTGATGCCCGCAGCCCGGGCCACTGCCACAATATGCATGGTCTGATTAGTGGAGCCGCCGGTGGCAAGCAGCCCCACCATTGCATTGACCACTGATTTTTCACTGACCACATGACCGATGGGCGTATAGTTTTCACTCAGGTGAGTCATGCCGGTAACCTTCTTTGCCGCGGCAATTGTAAGGGCTGCCCGTAAAGGATCGTCGGGATTTATAAAGGATGCACCCGGCAAATGCAGTCCCAGAAGCTCTGCAATAAGCTGATTGCTATTAGCTGTGCCATAAAAGGTGCAGGTACCGGAGCTATGGTAGGATCTGCATTCAACAGCCAGCATCTCATCTCTGCCAATTTTGCCCTCAGCAAAAAGCTCTCTTGCGTGTGCCTTTTCTTTGTTTGGCAGACCCGATCGCATGGGTCCGCCGGGAACAAGGATCACCGGTAGGTAGCTGAACTGTAGGGCTCCCATCAGCAAACCGGGCATAATTTTATCGCAGATACCCAGCAGGAGAGCGCCATCAAAAACATTATGGGACAATCCGATCACCGTGGACATGGCCACGACATCCCTGCTGATCACGGCCAGATCCATACCCGGTTCACCCTGCGCGATGCCGTCACACATGGCGGGTACGCCGGCAGCTACCTGTGCCGTGCCTCCGGCCTCTGCAACAGCCTGTTTTATAATTCGCGGGTAGTTTTCATAGGTATGATGGGCCGATACCACGTCATTGTAGGCCGTTACAATGGCAATGTTGGGCGTGTCTTTGTCAGCCAGAGACGTGCATTCCTGTCCCCGGCAGACGGCCATGTCATGGGCAAGATTGCTGCAGGGAAGGTGATGCCTGAAAGGGCCCTCAACTCTGGCCGCTTCAAGATTCTTCAGATACTTTTCCCGGTTCTTCCGGCTGCGCTCAATGATTCTCTCTGTTACCTTTTGTACAACTCTGTTCATTGTTATTACTCCTTTTTATAGGCCCCGGTGAACTATTACCGGGTTCTATTCATCCCATTCCCTACCGTCCCGGGCCATGAGCGCCACAGAAGCCACCGGTCCCATAGTGCCGGCCCCATAGGGCTTGGGCAGTTCATGAAGCTTGCCCCAGGCCTCCTGTATCGAGTCAATCCACTTCCATGCTTCTTCTACCTCGTCCCGCCGGATAAACAGGGCCTGGTTGCCCCGCATGGTCTCCAGCAGAAGCCGTTCATAGGCATCGGGAATACGTACAGTTTTGAATGCCTCGGAAAAACTGAGATCTAGCATGGAGCGCTGCAGATTGACGCCTTTTCCTATACCGGGAACCTTGTTCAGCATCTCAATTTCCACACCTTCATCAGGCTGCAAACGAATAGTCAACTTGTTTGGCGGTAGGGTCCTGTAACTTTCTTTGAATATATTGTGAGGTAACTGTTTAAAATAGACAGCCACCTCGGAAAGTTTCCTGGTCATGCGTTTGCCCGTTCGCAAATAGAAGGGCACTTCGGCCCAACGCCAGTTGTCTATGTCTACCCGGAGAGCAACAAACGTCTCGGTTGTGCTTTCAGGGTTGCCGCCCTCTTCCTCAAGATAGCCGGGCACTTCTCCACCTTTGATGTGCCCTGCTGAGTACTGGCCCCGGACCGTTTTCCCCTCAGCATTGTCTGTGGTAATCGGGCGAAGGGCCTTGAGCACTTTCAGCTTTTCATTGCGGATACTGTCACCGTCGAGTTTCACCGGCGGCTCCATGGCCACCAGGGTCAGAATTTGCAGGAGGTGGTTCTGTACCATGTCCCGTAACTGGCCTGATTCGTCAAAATAGCCCCACCGTCCCTCAATGCCGACTTCTTCAGCCACAGTTATCTGGACGTGATCAATGGTGTTGTGGTCCCAGTTGGTGGTAAAAATGGAATTGGCAAACCTGAGGGCCAGAAGGTTCAGGACGGTCTCCTTTCCGAGGTAATGATCGATCCGGTATACCTGTTCTTCGTCAAAGACCTTTGCCACTGCATCATTGATGCGCCGCGAAGAGGCAAGATCCACCCCGATGGGTTTTTCAAGAACGACCCTGGCGTTCTCTGTGGCAAGCCCGGCGGCTTCCAGACCGTTGCAGATATCGCCGAAAATGGATGGCGGCACGGCAAGGTAGTTGACCATGACCCTTTTTTGCTGATCAACAAGCTCACAGAGATGGCTGTACTGGTCATATTGGGTCATTTCAACCCGGACATAGTGCAGTCGCTTCACAAAGCGTTCCCAAACTTCCCTGTCAATGGTCTCCTTCATAAACGTTTCCAGACTCTCTCTGACCCGGCCCCTATAACTGTCACTGGTTAGATCCTCTCGCCCTGCACCAATAATCCGGGCGTCAGAATCGATCAGTCCTGCCTTATCCAATTGATAGAGTGAGGGCAGCAGCTTACGCTTGGCCAGATCACCAACGGCACCGAACATGACAAAATCACAGGGTTTCATTTTCCCTCCATGACAAACGGGATTTTATAGTTCATTCAGTTTTCACTCTTGCCAATGAGCATGATACGCACGTCCATTACATTAGTACGAGTCGGCCCTGTCATCAACAAATCATCCAGGGCTTTAATAAAGGTGTAAGAATCATTTTGATGAAGCGTATCCAGGGGATCAAGACCCCTTCCACGGGCGCGAACTGACGTCTCACCGTCAGTAATCGCATCCGCCGCGTCGGTAGGGCCGTTGGTACCATCTGTTCCCCTGCTCAGAACAACCATCTGCTTTGACAATAGTAGGGGACGTACTTCAGATTATAAGTTTCTATTAGTCAACAAGCGTGTAATGTTTTTCTTCAGCTATTTTTCTTCCCCGCTCCACGGCTAAACTGACAGCCGGTTGAGATATCCCTAGTCTCCGGGCCAGCCAAGCCTGGCTGAATTCCAATTCACAGGATACCCATCAACACAGTAAACTTCGCGCCGTAACAGTTTGCCTCTTCTTCCCACTGGCCAGCGCTTCGGCGGACGACACCTCCAAAAGACCTGAAATGCGTTCCACTACTTTGTCAAAATCAAAACCCTGGGCTTTGATTTGAGATTTTCTTTCCATTGTCTCCTCGGCTTTCAGAAGAACTTCCTCGACAAAATCACCATCACCAAGAATACGCTCATCTCCTTTCTGATAAGCCTTGGCCGCGCGAAGTTCTCTTACCGCTGTCCAGCCTCCATGGCTGCGAATCAAACCACCTCCAATAAGATCTTTTCGCCGGCTCATGGCAATTCCATCCTGGACGCACTGCCGATAACCTGACGGCGCTGCCCGCAACTTAGAATCGAAAAGGGAAAGAACAAAAGGGAAGATAGAGGGTCGCATCTTAAATGTTAAGTTGAGCAGTATAATCAATATGGAGTGAGTCAGAATACTTAATATTTAAGATGCGACCCTAGGGCCCCATTGTTCATTCGAACAACTTCGGTCCGTAGTGCTTATTGTATTCTTCAATCTCCTTACCAAGATGATCCATGATTTTATCGACCTTGTTGCCGCTGGAATTCAAAACTTTATCTGCTATGGCGGATGCTTTGTCATATGCTTTTTCGAATTCATGTTCAGCCATGCCGCTGATTTCTTTTGCTTCTTCTTTCGTGATATGTCCGGCGTGAGCAAACACGGATGCAAACACAGCGGTGAGGTGTTTCACTTTTTCTTTAGCCATTTTGGTCTCCTTAATTTGAGGTACAACGTTCACCGTTCTGGGTTGAATCCCAGTCGAGTATTTGAGTGACTACATTTCGGAGTAATGGAGTAATGGAGTGATGGGAAAAACAAATGTTCTCCACCTCATCATCCCGTCAGTCCATCTCCCCAACGTGAGGTATTGGAGTACTGGAGTACTGGAGTATTGAAGTGTTGGGTTTGAACCGCTTACCACGCCGCCACATTCCCCCCATTACTCCAACACTCCATTTCCCCATCTCCCCAACTTGGAATATTGGAGTAATGGATGGAGTACTGGATTATTGGGAAAAACAAATGGGAGGGTGTTATAAATTCCATCACTCCAGTCTTCTCCTTACCCTGGTTCCGTTCTAGAAACTCCTGGAATTCCTTTGACTGGTTCAGCACCTTACCGGCGGCGGTGATGAGGCTGTCGACCTGCTCGTCGTGGAGGTTGAAATTGGTGCCGATGGTGTTGAGGTTTTCACGTTCGGCATCGTCCTGAACCGCATCGAAGCTCACTTCGACAAAGTTGAAGAAAACCGGGCGCTCCGGGGTTGAGAGTTCTTTTGTCCACTTTTCGTAAGAGGAGCGCACGATATCGATGGTATCGAGGCCGTAGTGGCTGATCAGGTCGGCGCTGAGGCTGCCGATCACCTCGCCGAGTCCTGGCGCGGCCCGCTTGATAGACCATTTCGCTTTTGGTCTCGCATGAGCGCTCACCGAAATAATGAGGATCTGGCGTGCGTCGGGATGACTGAGCTCGCGTAAGGCAACGCGAGGATCACCCACCAGCATCATCGTTTCGAAAAACGACCGCAGGCCGAGGTTGTCAGTGATGCCGCCATCGACCAGGAATTATAGGAATTTGCTTTCACCAGCATATGGGGAAAATACCTCAGAATTGGCCGACTGTCAAGTCGGCTAATATGGCTGTCATAATTATTATGACATTTTGCTGGCTTTACTCTTCTGAAATATTAAGACACAGAAGATTGGGGAAGAACCAGCAGAAAATCACCGCGATCAAGGACACAACACGATCCCCCCGTGCACTGAATTGCGGAACACAGTATTAATTCATCACGAAACTCGGCTCCTCATAACCCGGCCAGCCATCATCAGGAAAACTTTCCGGGACAAAACTTTCCGGGACAGGCAAACAACAAAACTTTCCGGGACAGGCAAACAATGCAGTTTTATATTGACCCGGTTCTCTCTTTTTGTTAGAAGAGATAAATACTGCTAGATCACCCAGCCCTAGATTCTTTTTTTCCCTGCGCTCAATCCAATCTACCTGCTTTGATCTTCCTGAATACGGATTTCGAGCCAATCTTCAAACCTTTCTGCAAGGAGAAGACCATGCCCAGAATCCCAAGAAATCTGATCAAAGATGAAAATCGCTGCTATCATGTCATTTCCCGAACCACGGGCCAGGAATTCAGCCTGGGAGATCTAGAAAAAGAGCATCTCATGAAGCGGATCAAGTTCTTGAGTTCCGTCTATTTCGTTAAAGTTTTTACCTTCAGCATTCTCTCCAACCATTTTCACCTTCTCGTTCAGATGCAGCCCGGGGATGATGTGTCCGACGACGAGATCGAGCGGCGGTTTCGACTTCGTTACGGACCCAAACGCCCTTTTCCGAAGGAGGAGACGGCCCACTACCGAGCCAAGTGGTCGGACCTCTCTGAGTATGTTAAGGAGATCAAGCAGGGATTCGCCTACTGGTACAACCGCAGGGAGAACCGGCGGGGATATTTCTGGTCCGAGCGCTTTAAGAGTGTGGTTGTGGAGGACGGGGCGGCACTGCTTTCTTGCATGGCCTACATCGACCTGAACGCGGTCCGGGCCAACCTGGTCGATCGGCCGGAAAACTATCGATACTGCGGCCTGGGTTATCATATGGGCAGCGGCAACAAAGACGGATTTCTGAGCCTCAACATTTCTGAATTTTCTAATCAGAATGAATCGCCCCTTCAGGCATATCGACGATACGTCTATGAGGTGGGCAGTGTCGATCACTTCAAAGGCAAGCGGCCTATTCCTGAGTCTGTCTTAAAGGCGGCGGGGAAGGGCGACTATCGCGTTTCCCAAACATTACTTTTCCGTTATCGCAGTCGCTACTTCACCGAGAGTGTCGTGCTCGGCTCCAAAGGTTTCGTGCGGGAAGTCTACGGCAATTTGCGCACTTTCCTGAAGACGAAGCAGGACCGAGACCCCACGAGAATCAAGGGATTGGATGGCCTCTATTCGTTGAAGAGATTGGGCCAGGAAGCGCTTTAAGAGCGGGCACGTTATTTTCGTGAAAACTGTTGCAGCTTCTGTAAGCATAGAAGACAAGTCTATCTAACTACCCGGCCGATGCGACAAAAGCGAACCAGAAGTAACCCCAGAAGCCTCTCCTCGTCCAATATCTTTTTCCCTTCTGAGAAGCAACCGGTGCCGAAGTGCTGGGCATCGCTGTTTCTTGCATAGTTTGCCTGTCCCGGGGAGTGCGCGTTTGTTCTCCCAGGCACCACAGCAGGTGTTCTCTCCTTTTCTGCAGCGACGCCGTTGGGAGAAAGCGGATAGAATCTGAACCTGGCACCGGCGGCCCGCAACAGTCGTCCATAAAGTATGGCTATCGGAACGGTGTCAAGAAAATACGGGCTGACCCATCCGCCATGATTTTTACTCACCAACTCTGATGAACCTTACTTCACCATCCACGAAATCAATCTCTCTGGGGAGTTCACCTGGGCTGTTGTAATACCAGGTGCCTGCTTCTCGAGATGTCGGCTCCCCACATGCCTCCAGAACTTTTGCTGCCGTGTCTCCATGCTCTATAATTTCTGTCCCGCACCTTAACTGCTCAGCCAAGGCCGGCCCTGTAATCGCTACAAAAAGAACCGACAGGTATAAAACGATCCGTTTAAGTGCCTTCATCTTCGTCTCCTCCCACCAACGTTTTAGGTAACCATAAGCTTTTTTGCTTTCCCCTCGGAAACTATCCTTTGCACGTGTAAACATGATTTGCATGGCGCTGGCTTCCTCCAGTCCCCCTCTTTAGCAAAGAGGGGTTAGCCCCGTTAGAAGTGTTGTTGCTTGCCGTATTCCTAACGTTTCCTGTTCTACTACTTTTACCTGTGAAACTTCTAACGGGGTCAATCCCCCTTTAGAAAAGGGGGAGACAATTGAAATCTATTTCATCATACTGTGAAGGAGATTTTCTTTGTTCGTCCATAAGCTTGGCAGATCACCGTGGACCGAAACCCAGGCATGGTCGCCTTTTATTTCTGAAACCGCGACGCCGCGCTTTCCATCAGATATGCTGCAACCGGTCTTCAGCAAATGATCTTTGGTGTTCTGATCTCCTATATTGTAAAGATCCAATTGATGTTCGGAAGTACAAACAACCGCTCCTTGCTTCAGATCAGCTGCATTG
>CAYUBU010000178.1:0-3834 GCA_964443105.1 uncultured Nitrospirota bacterium | reverse complement strand
TCGAACTTCTGCTTGTAGTCGTAGCGGTTGCACCGAGCCGGATGATCCAAAAGCCCGAAATAGTACTTGAGATTCTCGACCACATCGGAGAAGTCCTTCTTGTGGATCACCATGGACGGCTGCCAACGCCGGAAGAGCACGCCAAAGACCGCCGTCACAATATGGAGCAGGGTAAGTAACGCAAGACCAAAACCTGAAAGGCGGTGAATCACCCGGACCGAATCGATCCCGCCGAAGGCACTGATGATCCAGACCGACAGACTGGCATCATGGAATTTCTGAGAGAGACCGGTTATAACCAGGATCACGAAGACCAGGGCATTGAGCCAGTGCTCCACGATCCGTGCCGATCCAAACCGTTTGATGTACGCTTTATCCTTGTTCATGGCTCCTCCTTTCACCGGTTGATCGCGTAGCGCCAGACGTGAAGCAGAATCTGCAGACCCAGCCCAACAATCATGAAGGGGATGAAGATCTTGTAGATCAGGTTCACAATATAGACGAAGGGTGCCTTCCTGAAAGTCGACTCGTAGTGGGAGATCCAGCTGTCAGGAAAATTCTCCGTGGCCCCTACGTGGCATTTCTGACACCGTCTGACCAGGTTGGCCTTGACCACCGGTGAGCCGGGATCGGTTGTTTTCGCGATATCATGGATACCGTGACAGTCGGTGCAAGTGGCGATGGGCGTGGGATCCCCTTCCCGCTTGTAGTACCCCAGCGTCACACCGTGAAAGTCCTGAATATAGGTATCCACCACCTTGGTGGAGAGTTGGTACTTGTCCATGATTGCCGGACTCGAGTGGCAGTTGCCACAAATCTCGGGAATGGTGAGATGGAACTCTGCCGTCCTGGGATCGGAGATGTCATGGGCCCGGTGACAGTCGGAACAGACCGGGACATCCTGGTTGTGCTCCGAAATCAGTGCCGCACCGTGCACACTCTTTTTGTAAATCCCGTAAATCGCGCTATGACACTGCTCGCACCGTTTGGCGTTCACGATCTTTTCAACCCGCCCGGTGGCGATCCCGTGGGCGCCGTGGCAATCGACGCAGACCGGCGCATCCTGCCGTCCCTCGGTCAGAAGCGTGTAGTGTATGCTTTCCAGGGTTCTCGTGTACTTGTCAAAATGGCATCTCCGGCACGTCTCCGACGCGGCCAGGGTATACTCCCGCTTCGACTGAAAGCTCCGCTCCGGATGCTCCTTGGACGAAAAGCCGAAATGACAGTCAGAACAGTTCAACCCCTTGTGAACGGAATTCTCCAGATGAACCTTTTCTATCTCCAGCCCCAGGGTCCCGCCGTCCCTCATATCAAGAGCCAAACCATGACTGTGACAGCCGGTACAGTATTTCGTATCGCCGAAGGCCGCGGCAACGGGCTGAACACTGTGGGCCGTATGGCAGTCGCTGCACGCCGCTTTCGTGCCCGCGCTGTTCAGCATGGTTTTGTGGATGCCCGTGAACCCCGAGTGGCAGTTTGTACATGCTTTGGACGACACCTGACTGAACTGCTCTTTGCTGTCGAAGCTCCGTTCAGGATGATCGTCTTGGGAGAAACCGCTATGGCACTCCGCGCATTCCAGGAAGCTGTGAATCGACTCCTGGAACGCCTCATAATTCACGAAAAGAGCCGCCGTTTCTCCGTTCTTGAAGGTCATATCCAGCCCCTCAATCCCATGGCACTCAAGACAGGAAGGCTGGGTTTCGCCGTAAGCACGGGTCAGGCCTGTTCCCATCACCAGGATGAACAGGGCAAGAATAAGATAGCTTCGTTTCATGTAAATCCCCTCCTCTCTTCCCCCGGTGTAAAAAGGCCCGAAAGACAACCTGCGCCGGCCCCGGGCCTTTTGTCCAATGATCTTCGGTTACCGATCGTCAACGTCTTCCTGTGTCACCTCGCCTTCCTCCCCGGTCGGCTCGCCTTTCTTCTTGCCGCCCCGCTTCTTCCCGGAGAGATAGGCCTCACTGGGGTTCCAGCGGAATCCGGCCACCGGTGTCAGATGGGCGCCAACAGCGTCCGCAAGCTTCATCCCTGCTACTTTGACCACCATGGCAATGCCGATGAAAGGAAGGAAACCGGCATACATGAGACCCAGAAGAGGTGCCGCCATCAAGACCACGACAGGATGGGCCTTCACATAGGTCGCATCCCTGTCGCCCAGGAGGACACTTTCACCGCTGCACTGGATCCGCTCGCCGCTTCCGATATCCCAGTAGTTGCCCTTCGATACTGTTTCGCCTGCTCGGTATGTGATCTTCATGGCCTTCCTCCTATTTGATATTGCCGCTGCCTCGCCGACGCTCGGCTCACGGTCCACCCTGTACCTTCAGTCCTCTTTACCTGCCTCGCCTTCCTTCTTTTTCTCGTCTTTCTCTTTCTTCCCCGCGAGATAAGCCTCATTGGGGCGCCATTCAAAGTAGGCAGCCTTGCTGACCGAATTGGCCAGAACCTGCCACCCTTTCCTGCCGACCGCGACGACAGCAAAGACGATGGCCGCAACGGGGAGGAGCAGGAAATAGAGGAGCCCAATGATTGGCGCCAGGATGAACATGAGGCCCGGCGCAATCCTCAGATAAATGGTACGATCCCCTCCTGGAAGGATTTTCGTCTCACCGCCGTTGATCCAGGAGCCATTGGTCACTGCCCAGTACCGACCTTTCTCCACTTCTTTTCCGCCTCTGTAGATCAACATCTCCTCCACCTCCTTTCAAAACTGCCGCTGTTGAGATATCCTCTCTTTGGTTTCCATTAAACCACCTATTGGGAAACCTACAATGGGAAGTACTTCCTATTTCCATGGGAAATATGTCGTAGAAGGGAAGAAAAAGCGTCTTTTTCACAGTTTTTTAGTGGCGGGGATCCAACTCAAGCGGTGCGACGGGGGACTATCATGGATGCAATAACAAAAAGAAACAATAACTTGGGTTGAGAATTACCAAATGCCAAGGAGTTTTCCTGATATCCTTGCGAAAGCAGATTCTTATCATTGATATTCTTCTAATAACCTTAGGCAAGAAACATCTGCTGACTGATTTGTGGAATATAACGCAGTTGCGCAGAGGTGGATTTCTATCTTTCAGCAAGGAAATCAATGTGCGGTTACCGAAGACCTCCGTCTTACTCGATGAACTCTGAAAGGAAATGCGCCTGTGCCTTAAGCTGCTTGACATGGGCCTTTACAACATCCCGTATTGATATCACACCAACGATCGCGCCGCTCTCGATGATAGGCATATGCCGGATGCCCTTCTGTATCATTACCGCCATTACATGATCGCTCAGGTCGTCAGGCTCTGCCACCATAAGGTTCTCACTGCTGACCATTATGTCAGAAACCTCCAGCCCCCTCAGGTCACCGCCTGTCTCTCCAAGGATTATTACAATGTCCCTTTCAGTCACGATACCCTTCAGCACCCCGCTGTCTTCAACCATAAGGGCCCCAACCTTCCTTTCCTTCATCATCAAGGCAATGTCGGCAATGCTTGCGTCTGAACTTATGCTCAGGACATCCCTGCCCTTCTCATTAAGGATCTCTCTGATCTCCATACCTATATAACCCCTCCCTGTATCTATAAAAGGTTAAAAGATGAACTCAGCCGCTTTACTTGCAAGGTGATCCAGCGGCACCCAGTAGATACCCAATATTACGGTGACAAGCGTTAGGCACGCAAGAACAGCATACTGAAAGTATCGTCCGGAACTTGCCGTATGCCGAACCGACCCCTTTCTGTCGCTTGAGAGAAACATGAACTTTACTACCCTTGCATAATAGTAGAGGGATATCACGGTATTTATTACAGCCACAACAGCCAGCCAATAAAGGGTACTCCCCTT
>CAYUBU010000177.1:0-9845 GCA_964443105.1 uncultured Nitrospirota bacterium | reverse complement strand
CGGATGTCAGGCTGGAAGCCTGACCTATTAAGAGGAAAGACCACGATGAATCACTCAACATGGAAAGAATACGACAATAAGGTCCTACCAGTCTGGAGGCTCCTTCTGATCACTGCGGTGCTCATTCATGTGGCCGCTGTGAATGTTTTCGCAGCCGAAGACGACTGGCCTCACGAAATTATCGTACCGGAAGGCAAGATTATCATGTATCAGCCCCAACTGGAATCGTTCGAGGGGCACCAATTGAGCGCCCGGGCCGCTATTTCAGTGACCAAAAAGGGTGAGAGCGAACCGGTCTTTGGCGCGGTGTGGCTGGAGGCCAAGGTGCAGACCGATCGCAACTCCCGGATGGTTGCCCTCGAAAGCGTCAAGGTGACCAACGCGAGATTTCCCAACGCCGATCCGGAGAAGATCAAGAAACTGGGCGCTATCCTCGAAAGAGAGATCCCCAAATGGGACCTGACCATTTCTCTGGACCGATTGCTCACCATGCTCGATCTGGTGGAAAAAGAAAAAGCTGCTACAGGGGATATTAATACGAAGCCGCCGCGGATTATCTTCGTCACCCACCCGGCCGTTCTCATCACCCTTGACGGCGATCCGGAGCTGCGAAAGATTGAAGATTCCAAACTAATGCGCGTGGTGAACACCCCGGTCTTCATGGTTATGGATCCATCGAACAAGACTTACTACCTCCAGGGTGGAACGGAATGGTTTTCAGCAGACGATGTGTTGGGCCCGTGGAAAGAGGTCGCAAGCCCTCCTGCAACGGTGGCCGCAGAGGCGGCAAAGGCTTCGGCCAAGGGTCAGCAAGGCCCGAGCGAGTTGGAAAAAGATGCAAGCCGGGCCCCGCAGATTATTGCTACCACGGTGCCGGCAGAACTGATTGTGTCAGAGGGCGAGCCGAAATATACACCGATTCAAGACACGGGGCTTCTCTACATGAGCAACACCGTGAGTGATGTATTCTTGGAAATCGAACCACAGCGTTACTATCTTCTTTTGTCCGGGCGCTGGTTTGTTGCTGCGTCTCTGGACGGTCCTTGGGCGTATGTGGACTCGGAGAAACTGCCGACAGACTTCACGAAGATTCCGGTCGGTTCGGACAAAGGCCGTGTTTTGGCAAGTGTCGCCGGGACTGAAGAGGCCCAGGAGGCGGTGCTCGACACCTATATCCCTCAGACCGCTCCCATCAAGCGGGATGCCACCATCGACGTGACCTACGACGGGAAGCCCAAGTTCAAGAAAATTGAAGGGACGAAGATGCAGTATGCGGTGAATACGGGCGATTCGGTTATTCGCGTCGATAAACTCTACTATTGTTGCCACAATGCCGTCTGGTACGTGGCCAATGATCCCCTCGGACCCTGGGCTGTGTCCACCTCGGTACCCAAGGAGATCTACACCATTCCGCCCGAGTCCCCTGTCTATAATGTGAAATATGTCTACGTCTATGACACCACACCGGACGTGGTTTATGTCGGCTACACACCGGGTTACGTCGGCACCTATGTGTACGGTACGACCGTGGTCTACGGGACAGGATATGTCTATAACGGCTGGTACGGCCATGCACACTACTATCCTTATCCTGTCACTTACGGCTATGCCGTGGCCTACAGCCCCTATGCCGGATGGGCCGTTCCGACGGCATTTGCCGCCGGTGTCTGGGCGGGGTCTCGTTGGGGCGGCTGGTATGGCGGCTATCGGCGTTATGGTGATATCGACGTCAACAGGAGCATCACCACACCCAGGGGGACCTGGTCGGGGAGCACCGAAATCGACTGGGACGGCGGGGACCTGGACATCGACCGCAGCGGCACCTTCACACCGAACGAGAACGTCTATGATCGACAGGAGGAAATACGTGCCAATCGAGATGAGCGAAAAGGGGATCGAGAAGGAAAGCGGGAGGAAGGAAAGGGGGACCGTGAGGCAAGGAAAGGCGACCGTGAAGCGGGCGATCGAAGTCGTCCGGAGAGAACGGGCGATCGTGCTGCCACGGACAGAAGGACGGACAGACCGGCCGCAGACCGGCAGAGGCCTGAAACGAGGGGTGACACTAAACCGCAGCGTGAGAACAACGTCTTTGCCGACCGGGACGGCAATGTCTACCGCAAGACCGACAAGGGGTGGCAGCAGCGGGACCAGAATCGGTGGTCCGATACCGGCCGATCAAGGTCCGATGTCAGCTCACGCTCCTCGGCAGGCCGATCCAGTTCCGATGTCAGCTCACGCTCGTCGGCAGGGCGATCAAGTTTCGACCGCAGCAGTTCTGACCTGAACCGCCATTCCCAAGCACGTCAACGGGGCAGCCAGAGGACGAGCAACTATCAGCGCTCCAGAAGCGGCGGCGGAAGCCGCGGCGGCATGCAACGATCCGGCGGCGGCAGGCGAGGCGGTGGACGCCGGCGGTGATACGCACAGAAAGCAGAGCATGAGGTTGCTCAATTCATCAGTTTCTAAAGGAAAAGGAGGGAGACATGAAGAACGGCAGAACATCAATTGTAGCGATGGTTTTACTCATCCTTGTCATGTCAGGAGCGGTCTGGGCAGCCGGTGGAGCCGGACATTCGGGGTTTCTAGAGGACTATCCCCAGTTCGAGCCTGACACCGAGCGAAAGGGGGCCATGATCTACCGTAAGCCAGGGGTCGATGTCAAAGCCTACACCAAAATCCTGATCGATCCTATTGAGATCTGGGTGGCGCCCGATTCAAAATATAAGGGCATTAAACCGGATGAGATGAAAGCACTTTCCGATGCGTTCCGCCAGGCCCTTGTAGACGCTCTGGAACCGGAGTACCCGGTCGTGAGCAAGCCCGGGCCCGGCGTTCTGGGGATTCGTCTTGCTATCACCAATGTGCACCTGACAAAAAAGAAACGGGGGCTCCTGGGGTATACACCCGTCGGTTTGGTGGTGACCACAGGTATGTCTATGGCCGGGAAGAATATTCACTTGCACAACGCGACCATCGAAGCAGAACTTCTCGACGCCCAAACCAATGAGCGCCTTAGTGCACTCATTGACAGCCGGCCTGATGTGGAAGCGAAGGCGAAAGAGAAGATATCCTGGGAAGGGATTGAATCGACACTGAAGTATTACGCGACTCGCCTACGACAGCGGCTGGATGCGGAACGGGGCCATTAGTCAGCAACTCCCTGACTGATTATACCCACCTTATTATAAAAGGGGGGAACTGTCAGGCAGGATGCCTGACCCATTCTCAAAGAGTTGTCGCTCCTGCGCAGGCAGGAGTCTCGCATTTAGAACCCGAGATTCCGGGACAAGCCCTGAATGACAAAAGGACAGACAAACTCGGAATGTGACACCCGTTCTTGTCACTCCTGTGACTACAGGAGTCTCAAGCATAATAGCCGAGGCATCTTGCCTCGGATGTCAGGCTGGAAGCCTGACCCATTCTCCTTATTCAAGAACCGGGATTCCGGCACAAGGCCGGAATGACAAAGGATAATCACATGGCCTGAATGATTCATATGGTTCTTACTCCTGTGAATGCTTGTAATAATGGACCTTGACACATACACATAAATCATGTATTTTGTGTGTATGAAACAGCGGAGGTCTAATCATGGGTAGAACAAATATTGATCTGGATGATGAACTGGTTAAACAAGGGCTGAAGGCCACCAAACTGAAGACCAAGAAGGAACTAGTCCACTACGCTTTGAAGGAACTTATCCGGCGGAAGAAACGGAAAGGCCTGCTCGAACTTGAAGGAAAAGTGATCTGGGAAGGATCACTGGATCGCATGAGAAAAAGCCGCGTATGATACTTGTGGACACAAGCGTCTGGATTGACTTTCTCACAGGAACCCGGTCTTCCCATAGAAGATTACTTCACACACTCCTTGAAGAAGAACAGGACCTTTGCCTTACGGAAATCATTGTCACGGAAATTCTTCAGGGGATCAAGCGCGATGCAGAATATAGGAAGATAGGGTCTTTTTTCAAGGAGTTTCCAATCTTTTCCCTGGATGGGCTTCCCTCGTTTCTTCACGCAGCAAGGATCTACAGAAAGTGCAGAAAAAGGGGTTATACGGTGAGGAGCACGATTGACTGTATGATCGCCGTTGTGGCGGTGGAAAACAGAATAGCATTGCTCGCAAAGGACAGGGATTTCCAGTCCATTGCGGAGGTTGAGCCCCTTGTCCTGGTTGAGGTTTGAATCTCGAGGCATAAAAGGGGACAGGCTGGTTTTTCATATCTCAAAGAGTTGTCGCTCGGGCCCCGTGACGGAGCACGGGGTAAACTCCTGCAGGAGTCTCGTTTTCGATGAGATTCCGGCACAAGGCCGGAATGACAATAGAAAATAGCCGAGGCATCTTGCCTCGGATGTCAGGCAGGATGCCTGACCTATTCTCTTGTTTTCTGCAAGAAAAGCATGCGGGATTGCCAAGGACAAGTGAAGGGAGATGCGAATGATGCATTTACATGTAACAAATCGACCGAAGCCCCTCTCTCACATAGCACGCCTAGCCGTTTTCCTCATATTGCTGTTCGGCCTCTTTTCTGCCGGCAGTTCAAATGCGTTTACGGCCAAAGAAATCGATGCAAGCGTGGACGCTGCTCTGGATCGTTTCCACAAGGAAGTTAAGGGGTCACGGGAATTTCTCAATGTAGCGAAAGGGGTGCTCGTTCTGCCTCGCGTCTGGAAGGCAGGATTCGTCTTCGGCGGTGAATATGGTGAGGGCGCCTTGATGGTGGGTGGTAAGACAGTCGCTTATTACAGTGTCGCCTCGGGGTCTTTCGGTTTTCAGCTCGGTGTGCAAAAGAAGGACATTATTCTTGTTTTTATGCAAGAGGCAGCGCTCAAGAAGTTTCGCGCGAGCTCCGGCTGGAAAGCCGGTGTTGATGGCTCTGTGGCCCTGGTATCCGTCGGTGTGGGGGAGTCCCTGGACACCACCAAGACCAAGGAACCGATCGTTGGGTTCGTGTTCGGTCAAAAAGGGCTGATGTACAACCTTACGCTCGAAGGATCCAAGATAACCAAACTGACAAAGTAAAATCGGCAATATAGCTTGAACGTAAGCCAGTTGCACCAAAAGTGGGTGGGATTGGCGGCCCGAATGGTGATTTGCCTGGTCTGTTATTCGCTTCCCAGGTAGACCACGTGCGTTTTTGTTTCTTGTTCCCATATCAACGTTATCAGCTTTTGGGATTGCTATAGCAAGACAAGGGTGGCGGACTGTCCAATATGAGGCCCTCTGTTCAGGGCCTCAATGACCGAGAAAAGGAGGCAATCGATGCTGCATAGATTATCCGTTTTCTTCGTGCCCCTCTTTGCGGCAATCTTCTCTGCGCTGTTCTGGATCTATCCCGTTGGTGCGGGAAGCATGCCAGCCCTGCAGAACCCGCCCATTATTCTCAAGGCTTCAAATGTTCTTCCCAAGAGTGTGCTTGCCGGTCCCGGTTTTTCCGTCGAACCAACTGTGGAAAACGACGGCTTCGTCAACATTTACAGGGTGAGCACCGAGCATGGGCCGCTGCGGGTGGAGAGCACAACATTGCTGATGGAGCGAATTAACGAGCTGCAGGCCCTCCGGCACATGGAGGAACTGAAACAGACCAGGGCTTACGGAGAAGCTCTGAAGCAAGGGGCTACGGCCCCGCTGAAAGCCGCCAAGGGCATGGTGACAGAACCGATTGAGACGGCCAAAGGCGTGGCCACAGGGGTCGGCCGATGGTTCAGTGATGTGGGCCGATCCATCGTCAGTGATGATCCGCACCAGGAGAACGTGTTGAAAACGGCCATCGGCTATGCAGGC
Organism: uncultured Nitrospirota bacterium; assembly: GCA_964443105.1. Lineage (GTDB taxonomy): Bacteria > CG2-30-53-67 > CG2-30-53-67 > CG2-30-53-67 > CG2-30-53-67 > CAYUBU01. The sequence goes on along the minus strand of CAYUBU010000177.1, from coordinate 4,058 downwards.
ATGAAACGCAAATATGCCTACGAATACGGCATTGACCCGTACACAACATACGAACCTGTCCAGCAACGGCTGAGTGAGTTGGCCAGGGCCTCCGTCGCCGGGGGCCTCACGCCGAAAATCGCCTTCGGATTTCTCAAGAGACCTGCGGCCACCGCGCTGCGCGTCACCGGTACATCCGATACCATGCGCAAACTGGTGCGGGACAAATCACCGGCCCAACTGGCAAAGATAAACGAAAAAAAGCTCTATGCCATGGGTATTCCCGACTCTGTGGCCGAAGACTTTCTCAAGAACCCCCATTACAATCCCCAGGAGACGACCTTGATTGTCGGTGAATTGGATCGCATGCAATACGTCGATGGCCGGGAAAATTTCGTTGCAGCTGCAGCTCAGGCCACGGAATACTCTGTTGCCCGCTTTATGCGGCTCCGGGCTCAGATGATGGGGAACTACCATGCAAAGATTAAGCCTGCCGGGCGGATCGTCGATGTGAATGGTGTTCCGTTTTTGCAACGGAAGGATGGGCTGATCGTCGGTCTCTTCCCGTTGGATTATGTCGCCTGGACGCCAGCATTGATGGGCAAGGAGAAGGCGGCCGCCATTGCGGTTAAGAATATAAAGGGTATGAGTGGAAAAGAGTTGTGGGCGGCCGGAAGAGTCTCCCCCTCGGCTCGAAAAGCCCTGGAGGCCAAGGGCTGGAAAGTCAAGGATAGTGTTCGAGACAAACTGACAAGATAAGCGTTTTAAATCGTGCACAATTCACCTATCATTACGGTTCATTGTTTTCGAGAGAAAAATCAGCGTAAAGAGGGGAGCATATATGTCTGGTCACGAGAATCTGAAGATTATGCGAAATTACTTTGAGAAATTCAGTGCCCACGATATGGACGGTATGGACCGATTGCTGAGCGACGACTTTACAGTTGAAATAGCCACGGGAGCCGAGGGCCCAATGAACAAAGGGCAACATAGGCAATACATCCAGAATTTCCTGAGTGCTTTTCCCGATGGGCGGTTTGACGTGACGCTCACGGTGGCTGAGGGGAACTATGTTGTAGCGCACTGGATAGCCATGGCGACTCATACAGGGCCGCTTGGTACACCCGCCGGGATAACGATTCCGGCATCTGGCAAGCAGGTGAAGGTACCGGGCATCTCTACGGCCGAAGTGAAGAATGGCAGAATCGCCCGCTATTGGGTCTTCTGGGATACGCCTGCACTTTCTCCTTTTTATTTCTGATTGAATGGTTTATAAAGAAGCCAGATTCCCAAGGTTTATGATTCTGCAAAAACCCGGGCTGGCTGGGCGGGTCAGCGTCTATGGGGCTCTGACTAACGTGTTCAGGGGTGTGCGTCCCTCCCCACATTGAAGTTGTATCGCAATGATGAAGAAGGCACTTTCTGTCATTCCGGGCTCGTCCCGGAATCTCGTTGTTTCAATTACTTGCTAAATGCCGGGATTCCGGCACGGAGTTTATCCAGGTCCCTGCCTTCGCAGGGATAAATTCCTACAGGGAGCCGGAATGACGATTGCGAGACATCCCCCTTTTCTAAAGGGGTACTCTGAAACAAGGGCAAAACGGAAACCCCCTTCCACAGGGAGGCCAAAGCCACCTCCGCTAGGCATGGATGTTTACTTTTGTCACAAGGGTATAAACCGATCGGGGAGAAAGTACCTATGCAGAAAGAAGAGACCAAAGTTTTCCTGTGGTTCCGGCAGTCCTCCTCACGTTTTCTACTCAGCGGTTTTCTCAAATTAGCAAAACTCTTTAGCCTTCTTGTTCTGGTGTCAATGGCTTCAGCCATTTTGCCTGCGGAAGCATCCGATCGTCCGAAGATCGGGCTTGTACTGAGCGGCGGCGGCGCCCGAGGTGCAGCCCACGTCGGCGTGATTCAGGTGCTGGAAGAGCTCCGGGTGCCCGTCGATTATATCACCGGGACCAGTATGGGATCCATCGTGGGTGGGTTCTATGCTATGGGCATGACCATCGATGAGATGGAGAAGGCCTTTACGGAACTGGATTGGGCGGGAGCGTTCGAGGATAAGACGCCTCGGGAAGATCGGTCATTCCGGCGCAAACGGGACGACGACGATTTCTTGGTAAAAGCCAAGCCCGGAATCAGCGGGGGCAAGCTCAAGTTGCCTGCCGGACTGATTCAGGGACAGCAGCAAAACCTGATCTTGAAGTCTATCACCATGCCGGTGGCAACACTTGACAATTTTGATCAACTGAGCATTCCCTATCGGGCGGTGGCCACGGACATCGGGACCGGAGACGCGGTCGTGATCGGTTCGGGAGATCTGGCGACAGCCATGCGGGCCAGCATGTCCGTGCCCGGCGTTTTTGCTCCTGTCGAAATGGAGGGGAAGCTCCTTGTGGACGGCGGGGTGAGCAACAATCTCCCCGTCGACGTGGCTCGCGACCTGGGGGCAGACGCTCTCATTGTCGTCGATATCAGCACACCGCTCACGGCCCGAGAAAAAGTCCACGAGATTCTCGCCATCACCAAACAGCTGACGGCCATCATGACCCGGAGCAACACGGAGAGGAGTATTGCCAGCCTGACAGACACGGATCTCTTCATTGTGCCCGATCTCGGAGATATAGAGACCGGTGATTTTGATCGGGCTAAAGATGCCATCGCCGTTGGAGTCAAAGCGGCCAGGGAAAACCTGGCAGCACTGAAGCGGCTTTCCTTATCGGAGGAACAGTATCAAGCTTACCTCCAGGCGCGCGCTGTTCGCAAGAATGGTCCTCCCATTATCGACTTTGTTCGAATTAATAATGAGTCTGAACTCTCCGACGAAGTGCTTGCGTCCCGCCTCCATGTGCAGGTTGGAGAGCCTCTCGATGTGGCAGCGCTGGAAAAGGAGATTCGAGACATCTACGGTCTCGATCTCTTTGAGATCGTCAAATATGACATCGTTCGTGAAGGGGGACAGACCGGCTTAGAAGTGGAAGCCATCGAGAAGTCGTGGGGGCCGAACTATCTTCAGTTCGGCATCGCCCTGGAAGGAGATTTTGAAGGGGAAAACAGCTTCAACCTGGCTCTCGGGTATCTCCGTACGGAGTTGAATAAACTGAATGGTGAGTGGCGCACCATCGTGCAGGTCGGGGAGGAACCGCGGTTCTTCACCGAGCTTTATCAGCCCCTCGATGTACGGCTGCGCTACTTTGTGAACCCTCAGATTGAATATCGCAAGCTGAATCTCAATGTGATCGAAAAGGGTGATATTCTCTCTGAATATCGAATCAGCGTCTTTCGTACCGGACTTGAAGGTGGGAGGAATTTAGGCAACTGGGGCGAGGTCCGTCTGGGATGGCGATGGGGGAGGGGGGATGCCAAAGTTCAAGTGGGTGATCCTTCGCTACCGGATCTCGATTTTGATATTGGAAACGTGTTCCTCAGATTCACGGTGGATGAAGTGGACAACTTCAACTTTCCTCACTCAGGAATATTCGGTGCCCTGGAGGGCTCCTTGTCGCGTGACACTTTAGGTGCCGATGCCGATTTCGAACAGGCGACGCTCAATCTGGTAGGGGCAAGGAGCTGGGGACGGCATACCGTTCTTCTTGCCACCAACCTGGCATCCACCCTGGACGACGATGCGCCACTGCAGAGCCGGTTCCGCTTGGGCGGTTTTCTCAATCTGTCCGGGCTGAAGCAGGACGAGTTGTCCGGCCAACACTCGGGCGTGGCGCAACTCATCTACTATTACCGGATCTGGGACATCGCCTTGCTGCCGGCCTATGTGGGCGGCTCTCTGGAAGGGGGCAATGTCTGGGAGGATAAAGACGATATTGGCTTCGACGACGTGATTGCCGCCGGAAGCATGTTTCTGGGCGTCGATTCCTTTCTCGGGCCCCTCTACCTCGGCTACGGCCGCGCTGAGGGCGGCCGGAGTTCCTTCTATATGTTCCTGGGGCGGACATTCTAGCCCGGATATTGCATGAGTGATCGTCGTGAGAGGCAGTAGAAGCAACACAGGCAAGGCGTAGAGAATTTTCTGGCTGAAGACATATTGAAATATTTCGAAGTCAGGAAATTCTCTGCAA
>CAYUBU010000176.1:0-3363 GCA_964443105.1 uncultured Nitrospirota bacterium | reverse complement strand
CCGGTGGTGATCCTGGCCGTCTACGCACTCCGGGGACTGAGCATGTTCGGGAAAGCCTATTTCATGGCTCTGGTCTCACAGCGAACCATCCGGGACCTGCAGAATTTTGTCTACGACCACCTGCTCAAGATGCCCCTTTCCTTCTACCTCAAGAATCCCACGGGCATGCTCATGTCCCGCATTACCAGCGACATAAACCTGGTGCAGCAGTCGGTTTCCAAGGCTGTCTCCAGTCTCGTTATGGAGAGTATGACGCTGGTGGTCCTCTTTGTCGTGGCTATCGTCAAGGATCCCATGATCACCATGATTTTCCTTGTCGTTCTGCCTCTGTCCACCATCCCCGTGGCCCGATTCGGCAAGCGTCTGAGAAAAATCGCCACCAAAACCCAGGTAAACTTCGGACTCATAAGCAACTTCCTCCACGAGACGATCACAGGGATTCGGATCGTCAAAGCCTTCGGAATGGAAAACTACGAGAACAAACGCTTCCGGGAGCGAAGCATGCAGCTCTACCGGTATCGGCTCAAGACGGACGTGGTCAAAGGGATTTCGGAACCGATCATGGATATCATTGAAGGGATCGGCGTCTCCCTGGTCATCTTTGTCGGCGGCTCGGGCATCATCGAGGGACGGATCGACTTTGCCGAATTCACCACCCTCATGGCGGCCATCGTCATGATGTACGCGCCGGTGAAGAAACTGAGCAAAGTCCATTATATGATTCAGGAAGGGTTGGCGGCGGCGGACCGGATCTTCGAAATCACCGATCAGGTTCCCGAGATCCGGGACAAACCCGGCGCCCGGGAGCTGACCTCTGCCGAGAGGGAGGTTCTTTTCGACGACGTCCATTTCAGTTATGACGACAAACCGGTGATCCGGGGCATTTCACTGAAGGCAAAAAAGGGCGAAGTCCTCGCCCTCGTCGGCGCCAGCGGTGAGGGAAAAACCACACTGCTCAATCTGATCCCCCGGTTTTATGACGTCACCGGCGGCACCATTCGAATCGACGGTATGGATATCCGGGATGTGACCCAGGAGTCACTGAGACGGCAGATTGCCATGGTGACCCAGGAAACGGTGCTCTTCAACGACTCGGTGCGAAACAACATCGCCTACGGCACCGATACCATGGCTGAGGCCGACGTCATTGCCGCCGCCCGGGCAGCCAATGCCCACACCTTCATCGAGGCCCTGCCGCAAAAGTACGATACCGTAATCGGCGAAAGCGGCATGAGCCTCTCCGGCGGCCAGCGCTAGAGAATTTCCATTGCCCGGGCCCTGCTCAAGGATGCTCCCATCCTGATCCTCGACGAGGCCACATCGGCATTGGATTCGGAATCGGAGCAGATGGTCCAGGAGGCAATCAACAGGCTCATGAGCGGCCGTACCACCTTTGTCATCGCCCATCGCCTTTCCACCATTGTCGGCGCCGACCGAATTCTGGTGATCCAGGACGGCCGCATCGCTGAAAGCGGTTCCCACGAGGCGCTCCTCAAGCAGGCCGGGATCTACAAACAGCTCTATGAGACCCAGTATGGGGAGGGCACCGCCACCCCCGGGAGCCCGGCCCGATGAAATGGGACCGGTTCATCGACGCACTCATCCCGCCCGTCGCCTCTCTGGTGATCAAAGCAATCGCTTTGACGCTGCGCCTGGAAATCGTCGGCGGCGAACACCGGCAGCCCTTTAAAGATCGGGGGGAGCCGGTCCTCTTCGCCTTCTGGCACAACCGCCTCCTCTATACCTGCTACTATCTGCGCAAGGAGGAGGTGACCATGATGATCAGCAAGAGTCGTGACGGAGAACTCATCGCCCGGGTGGCACGCTATTTTGGTATTGACTCGACCCGGGGATCCTCGTCCCGGGACGGCCTCCGGGCCGTGGCCCAGCTGACCCGGGCCATGGAGGCGGGCAGAAACGGCGGCATCACCCCCGACGGTCCCCGGGGACCCATGTACCGGCTGCAGATGGGGGTGCTCATGGCGGCCAAGAAAGCCCGGGTTCCGGTACTCCCCGTATCTATCAGTTTCAGCAGGCAGAAGGTATTCAATAGCTGGGACCGCTTCCGCTGTCCTTATCCCTTCTCCCGCGCGGTCCTCGTTTTCGGACCCCCCTTGTCTGTTCCCGCCGACACCCGGGGAGAGCAGATGGAACAGCTTCAACGGTCCCTGGAGGAGCGTCTGAACGCAGTGACGGAAACATCGGATCGATATTTCACTTAGCCTGTGAGGAGGATCGAGACCATTTTCTTCCTATACAATATTCTGATCACGGCAGCGGTGATTCTGGGCTTCCCCTTCTTTGTCATCAAGCTGATGACCACCGAGAAATACCGCGCCGGGGCCGCCCAGCGGCTCGGCTTCTATCCCCCGGAGGCCCTGAGGAAAATCGCCGGCCACCGCCCCCTCTGGGTGCACGCTGTTTCCGTGGGGGAGGTCATCGCCGCGGTCCCTCTGATTCGGGAACTGCACCTCCAGTATCCTGACAGGCGGATACTCGTGACAACAGTCACGGCTACGGGAAACCGCACGGCCCGGGCCCAGATCAAGGAGGCCGATGCGGTTCTCTTCTTCCCCTTCGATCTCTACCCGGTGGTGGCAAAAACCATCAGGCGAATCAACCCTGCCTTATTCGTTCTTATGGAGACAGAGATCTGGCCCAACTGCGTGCGCATCCTCAACGGGATGACTGTACCCATCATGGTGGTCAATGGCAGGATTTCTCAGGGGTCCTACTCCGGTTACCGGCGGATTCGATTTCTCATGGCACGGCTTCTCCCCATGATTTCAGTCTTCTCCATGCAGACAAACGAGGATGTTGAACGGATCGTCGCCCTTGGCGCTCCCGGGGAGCGGGTCGTCAATTCGGGGAACGTCAAGTTCGACCGGCAGGTCCATCCCCTGGCTCCCGAGGAAGTCAAAAAGATTCGTGAGGAATACTTCCTGCCCCCGAAAGGGCCGATCCTCGTCGCCGGGAGTACCCACCGGGGAGAAGAAGGCGCTCTGGTCCGGTCCTTTGTGGGGCTCCGGGAAGAAATCGCCGACTTGACCCTGATCCTGGCTCCCCGACATCCCGAACGGTCGGCAGAGGTGGAAACGCTCCTTCAAGAAAATTCGCTGTCCTACCAGAAAAGAAGCCGTCCCGAGAAAGGCAGGACCGTACTCCTCCTGGACACTGTGGGCGAGCTGGCCCGCCTGTACGGCATCGCCGCCGTCGCCTTTGTGGGCGGGAGCCTCGTTCCCACCGGCGGTCACAACATTTTGGAGCCGGCGATCTGCGGGGTGCCCGTGGTCTTCGGTCCCCACATGGAAAATTTCCCCGAGATCTCGGCGGTCATGGCAGAGAGGCGGGGCGGCATCCAGG
>CAYUBU010000175.1:0-4435 GCA_964443105.1 uncultured Nitrospirota bacterium | reverse complement strand
CGGCTTCTGGAGTGCAACGATGCGCGCCCCCCGGGGGTTCAGATGTTCGACGATTCTCTTGATGGTGCCGCCTTTTCCCGCCGCATCCCGCCCCTCAAGTAACAACACGACACGCTCCTGGTTGGCAATGACATGCTTTTGCCATTTCAAGAGTTCGATCTGGAGCTTGTTGAGTTCCTCTTCGTATTGGAGGGTGAATTTCTTCACCCAGACGGCCTGGCGTTTTTTTGTCTTTTTCGTGGTGCTGTTTTTGAAGCTGGTGTGCTCCGTTAAATCCATCTTCAGTTTCTTTTCCCTTTTGTCTCCGTTCGTTTGTCTCTTTTTCTCTCCCTTCGGTTTCTTGTCCTTCCGTCCCCGGGTTCGCCCCCCAGCTTTGGTCTTCACGCCTTTGAATTCCTTTTCTTCTCGCTTCTTCTTTGCTTTGGCCATGGTCCACTCCTTATTCATCCAGCTCACAGCTTGTCGGCTTATTGGGCCCGCTCAGGAATCATGCCAGCAAGCGGCCGTACTTCTTGTGCTGCTTGATCATCTCCTTCAGTTCCTGGCCTCCGGGGATCACAATAGTGGGATCTACTTTAAAATTAAGCGCCCGGGTTCTTCCTTTGTATGGTACAAGATTGAGGATCAGTTTCATGGTTTCCCGCCTGGCCAGATGTTTGTTGTCCGATCGAACAACCCACCATGGAGATTCTTTCGTATGGGTCTTCTTCAGCAGCATGAACTTCTTCTCCGTAAACTCATCCCATAAGTCCTGGGCCTGCAGGTCGACTTCCGAGAGTTTCCATTGCCGCAGCGGATCGTTCTTTCTCCTCTCAAAGCGTTTCTTCTGTTCCCCCTTGGTCACGGAGAAATAGAGTTTAATCAGGATAGTTTTGCCGCCATCCTCCAGGAAATTCCTTTCGTATGTAATGACCTTTTTCATGAAACGCTTATACTGGGCCTCGGTACAAAATCCCATCACCGGTTCCACCAGCGCCCGATTGTACCAGCTTCGGTCAAAGAGGACGATCTCCCCCGCACGGGGGAAGTGCTCAATATAACGCTTGATATGGAGTTCTGTTTTCTGCTGTTCGCTTGGTTTGCCCAGGGCGACCGCCCGATATCTCTTCTCGTTCATATAGCGGGTGATCCGACGGATGGTGCCGCCCTTTCCGGAGGCATCCCGCCCGTCAAACAAAACGACCATCTTCTTTCCCGTGTTTTCCAGATGGCGCTGAAGCTTGATCAGTTCCGCCTGGTAGGGCTGCAGCTCCTCGGCATCGTAATATTTCTGCAAAGCCCGCTTGCTGATTTCCGCCTTGTCTTTCTTCTTGGCATGTTTCGGCATTTTTTGACTCTCATTTAGAGCGGTTCAGGATTTGACCCTGCGTTTAACTTCTTCATCGCATCATTCAGGACGGCCATCGGTCCCGCAAACGGGAGGCCTCATTTACCGCCCCTATGGGAGACGGACATGGTTTCACTTGTCGAGATTATATCCCTCAGCATCTTAGAGAATGCCTGGACCTCGGAAATGATTTCTCTGTATTTCTTTTTCTTCGGTTTCTGCCCGGATTTCTTAAGAAATGAACTGAGAGCCTCGGCTTCCTGAATAATGTTCTTTTTGATCTCTTTGGGAAGGCCTTCCCGGATCTCAGTTATTTCCTCGAGCCTGGCTCTGAGCTTGGAGGATCGTTTCTTTAGATCGATATACAGCACCAGATATTTTTTCTTCCCCAGAGGCTTCAGATTCTCATTCATGCGGTCCAGCGCCCGATTGAGCCTTCTGATCTTTTTCTTGAAATCGAGATTCATCTTCTCTGTTTTTCTTTTTTCCACCGAGGGGACAATCTCAAGCCATCTCCGGGCGGATTTTCCGTCGTATTCTGCCGCGGCGTTCTTGATCATTCTCGCGTAATTATTGCCGATTGATTTGATTTCGGCCAATTTTTCCTCCGGCACATCAATTAACTGCTTAATGGTTCTGATCCCATGATCGTTGAGCAGTTTCATGCGGGAGGGGCCGACATGTTTCAATTCGGTGAGATCGTCCTGTCGTTGAGTCATTGGCATCCTGCCTCAGCCCCTCTGAGGGGCTCTTTGTGGTAACGAGTGAAATTAACTGAACATTTTCAATATAATGGGCATTCTTGCCTGGCGTCAAGGGCTTTCATGCAGCCCGGCACACAAGCACGGTTCTCTTATAGCCCTACGCAGGTCACCTGGAGGCACCAAAAAGAGGTCAGGCCTCGTCTTGGTTTCCCCAAAGGAGGCAAACACCTTTTTACCGCAGAGAGCCCAGGGGGCGCAGAGAAGACCGTTTCCTACCAAAACCAAACCCAAGGCATCCACCGCAAGAAACCAAAAAAGGGGTCAGATCCCTTTCCGGGGTCGTCATACCCAAATAGCGTCCCTTGACGGCCTGTAGCTTCAGAGGTATTTTCCTATTAGGTTTGGGAAAGATAATTCCTATCCGTAAATCTCGTCAGTTGATGCTCTTTTGTCTCAGTGGGTGGGCGATGATGGAAGCACAGTATGTTTGCACCGTGTGCGGCTATAACATGATAGGGTATTATCCTCAGGTATGCCCCTTTTGCGGAGCTTCAAAATGTAAATTCATTACCTCCGAAGCATGTTCGGCAAAATTCAAAGTTCAGGGCATTCCCGTTAGTGAAAAGGTCACCCGCTTGAATTCTGTTCCGTCCCTCGGTCTCGAGCACGCGGCTTTCCGGATCGAATCGGAAGAAGAGACCTTTTGGATCGATTGTCCGGCCTCCTTTGACAAAGGTATCGAACCTGTCGACACAATTCTATTTACCCATCATCATTTCCTCGGTGCCAGCAATCAATACAGAGCCCACTTTGGTTCCAAAGTATGGATTCATGAGAAGGATAGTGTCCATGATCTCTGCAAGGGATGTACTTTCGATGTCACCTTTGAAGAGAACTTCGTTAACACGGGAATAGAAGCGCACCATATTGACGGCCATACACCGGGCTTCACCTTCTATCTTTTCGAGGATATCCTTTTCATCTGCGACTATGTTTTTCTGATGGAACAGGGGATGAAATTCAATACGTTCGGTCCCAGAAAAGCAACCCGGGAAGGGGGCAGCAAAATTCATCGCCTCCTGAAGGGAAGAGAAATCAGCACGGTTTGCGGCTACAATTACGTATGCGATTTTGCCAGTTGGATGGAGAGTTTCACAAGTCTGATTGCAGCTGCATGATCAAACAGAGAGTGCAAAACATCACTGGGTATTGCGGAAGGAAGTGCCATGGAAAGGCCTGGGAAAACCCAAAAGGGGTCAGGTGTCCCCTGCATGTTCTCCAGATCACCTTATGTTTAACCGTTCACGTTATAGTCAGGACTTCCTGTTCAAGGATTTTATGCATTGTAAGGAGGGAGATCAGCCATGAAAGGGTGGACTCTGCGCCCTGATTCGCATTCACACCGGTAGGCTGAATGCCGTCACAGCAGCCCCCTGTTTCAAAATCATAGATTTCGATATTCAAGTCATTGCGTCCCAGAAACCAGCTGAGACAACGGTGTCCCTCTTCAATCCACTTCCTGTCTCCAGTGGAACGAAAGACCTCGGCACAGGCTTCGATCAGACACATGGCCTCAAGGGGTTGTTGATCAAAGGTTGATGATTCGCCCTCCCTGTTGTGCCAATCCGTATTCCCGATGATGGAGAGGTGACCATCAGGTGCCGTCTGCCTTGCAAACAGCCAGTTCAGGCTGTTGACCCCCATCTCGAACATTTCCGGGTTTGGTATCCATTGGCCGGCCAGGATCAGCGCATGTGACAACTTGGCATTGGCATAGGTCACCTTATCTTCACACCACGGCCAGTCGCGAGAGGCCTTTTTCTTAAAGAGGTCAAACAGTTTTTCCGCAAGGACAGCGCGCAACCGGCGGGCTGTCGCGTCCCCACCGAATGCTTCCATATAGGCCTGCAGGCCCAAAATAGCAAAGGCCCATGCCCTGGGTGACGTAAAGTTTTCCACCACCGGCAGGCCCTCTGAAAAGAGGCCTACAGCCATTTTCCGGATCGAGTCACTGGGCGCGCATTTCACAGCAGTACCGAGCCCCCAGAGGGATCGGCCGTGGGAATCTTCACTTCCCGTCTCTTCGAGCCAGCGCCTGTCATAGGACATGAAGTTTCTGAAGCGCCCGTTTTCCTGATTAAAAGAATCGTAGAGAAAGGAAAGATAAGTCTGCATCAATGGGACCACGCTTTTATCCTTGAGCAGGGAGTAGACCATGCAGGCAACAATGAGCGCCCTGGCATTATCGTCTACGCAGTAGCCATGGCTGCGGTCGGGTATGGAATATTTCGCATGCTGAAGCATCCCCGTGGTGTCGGTCATGATTCTCAAATGTTTCAGATTGATGTCAGGCAGTTCACTGACGATCCTGGCATCCCATCTTTCAGCAAATTGCGGGATGGGA
>CAYUBU010000174.1:0-5687 GCA_964443105.1 uncultured Nitrospirota bacterium | reverse complement strand
AGGCGGCTCCGGCGAAAGGGTGACGGAACGGCCGGTCTTCACGATCATCCTCGCCGTTGCCATGACCGTGGTCCTTTACTTGTCCAGTCCCTGGGGTGCGGGGGTCAGAGATTTTCTATTCCCGCCGCACCAAACGGCCGGCTTAAAGGTCCCGGCAGCCTCGGCGGGACCATCTGCCCCTGAGCCGGCTCACTCCGAACTGGTCGACAAGACAGCCCGCGGTACCCTTGACATCCAGGGCCAGGTAGCCGATGCAAAGGGAGAGACCAACGGGCTACAAGGTAAAACTCCTCCCGGCACCCCGGGCGCAGAGAAAACGGAAAACACCAAGGAAGTCAGTTTCGTTCTTTTGGTCAACGGCAGGAACACGGTGGTCACGGGCGGAGAGACGCTGGCCATCGCACGGTCCGACCGGCTCGTCATTCACGATATCAGAACAATGGATCACAACAACACCGGCGTCAAGGTCAACTTCGTCGGCTTCGTGGGAAATCGGATCACCAATGACGCTGAAGATCGAAATTATGTTATCGCTCCCGCCCGCCTTCTCAAACGTCACTCCCTGGACAGAAAGGGGCGGACCTACCGCATAGAAGCCACGTCGGCCGACCATCGGATTGCAGAGATGTTCATTCGGATAGAGGGCGAGTAACGGCACCGGCTGAATCGGCATCGGGGTCCGGAACAGTCATTACCTTCTTTTTGGCAACAGTGAAGAAATTGCCGGGGGGACAAGAATATCGTTCGCCTCTGAACGCAACCGTCTCCGCAGTTGACACGGCGGCGCAGGCTCCTATATAGTGGCGCAGCTCTGAGGGTCCCAAGGGACCTGAGCGGGCCCGGCCCAAATCAGAAGAAAAATCGACGAGAGTTGTACTATGGCAGGAAGCGCCCCCTACCTATATTGTGAAAAACGGACAGCCAGAACCCAGATGAAAGAGATCGCCGTCTGCCGCCATTGTGAACGGCGGGGCCGGTGCACCGTCTACCGGAGCTATGCTCAGCCGGGGCTCTGGGAACCGCGGGAAGCCGCAGTGAAGGGCAGGAAGAGACGGCATTAAGAAGCTTCCCTGGCGCCTCTTATTCTCCTGTATCCACAGGTTGTGAAAGAAGCCTCTTGTAGTAGAAATTCAGCCCGTAAAGAACGCTGGCAGGATTGTGCCCCGTGACCCGGTCTTTGACCACCAGGGTGGTGACGGGCGCCTCCGAGTGTTTGCTGAAGAGCATGTCGTGTCCGATGCAGAGCCCGACGATGATGTTCATGTCGGTCCCGGCGCGATTCAGCAGTACCGCCTGGGCCACCGGATTGCAGGCCGGTTCAAAGGTGCCGGGACGGACTTTCTCGTTCTCCTTCAGACCGAGCTGCAGCTTGTCGATGCTGCCGGTCTTACAGCAGACGCTGACCGCGTCTAACCCCTGGGCTTCGAGAATCTCAGCCAGTCTGTTTGTCTCGTCCAGAAGACCAATACAGGTTGCCATACCAATCTTTCGATACCCCATGAGCTTGGCGAAGGCGATGGTATCCTCCACACGTGTCCAGCGGGCGTTGACCGCGTCGCTTCCGGGAACGGGCTGATAGCACAGCCCCTCAACCTGGGCGGCAGTCCGGGCAATCCGGGCATCGTCACTCTCTCCGGTGTAGAGATTGAATGAGTCTTCCACCGCGTCGCCATGCTCTTCAGCGGGACAATTGGCAGGCCTCGCGGACCGTTGGTCGGGATCGCGGCTCCAGCAATTGGTTTCACCATGTTTCCGCCAGACTGCGCTGCACTTGCTGCAGGAAAACTCCGTCTTCTTTTCCATCTCGTCCTCCATTCGCCAATTCCGACTTCCCCCGGTTTCTTTGGGGATTATAGGCTATCTGGGCCCACGAATCCAGCAAAAGGGAACAAAGGGACTTCAGATGACATTTGGCCGATTTGCGCTATGATTGTTTGGTGGACGCCTTGTCGTCCGTCTTGCATCTTTGATCCGCCGGACCAACGGATGCGGAGGGACCTGTCCGGTGGGAAAGGAGCGTTCAATGGCTGGCAGAAAAATATTACTTTTCGGCGACTCCCTCTTCGCCTTTTTCGACTGGCAGAAACGCTTTCCCGGTGAGAAGATATTCAATCTGGGGGTATCGGGTGAGACGGTAGAAGGCCTCCTGGCAAGACTGGAGCGAGAGACGCTCCCATCCACAGAAGCAGATCTGGTCTTCTTCATGACGGGCATCAACAACGTGGCCGGCGGTGACGTCGACTTTCTTCCGACCTATCGAAGGGTGATACACCGCACGAAGTCGGGCTATCCCCAAGTCGGGATCTTCGTCCATAGCCTCCTGCCCACTCGGTTGGAATGGATAGACAACACTACGATTGAGAAGATTAACGAGGGACTGCAAGCCCTTGCCCGAGAGGAAGAGATCACGTTCATCGATATCCACCGTCGCTTTCTGGCTCGTGACGGTCGGGCGCGAGCCGACTATCTTCTGGCCGACGGCGTACATTTGAGCCCTTTGGGATACAAGGCATGGGCCGAGGCGCTGGAACAGATCATCGCGGCATCAGAGCCGACCTGACCGTGAAGAACCGCTTTGCCTTCTTACGGGCCTCTTGAAGGTGCCTCAGGCCTTGGGACGAATCAAACCGGGGCCTTTGGGGTCGTGGCGCCGCACCGTTTCTGCGATCACAGCCCCCTCCTGGTTGGCGTAGCAGTAAACACAGCCGGTCCCACAGGTATTGTAGACGCCCAGATCGACCGATTTGGCGCAGAGACAGGCCTTGCGCTGCCCCCGGTCCCGGTTGATGGTTTTATGGATGCCGAAGAGACCTCGAATAAGATCCCCATCGATGCAGCTTCCCCGATGGATGCCGAACCGCTTCATGTCCATTGACTCGGCGCAGCTTGCAACCTCAAGCCCGGCATCAGCGGCAATCCGGCCGATAGCGGCGCACAGCCGATCCCGCGCTTCGCCGTGCTCCTCGGCCTTCAGATCGATAAAACGCACATTGGCGCGAGCCTCCAGTCGGGCCAGGCGCTTTGTCACCTTGCCGTAAAAATCGAGAAAGCTGATGATCAAGCGCGTCGTCGAATTGCCCAGCCTTGACGCAAGTTCGCCGAGCCTCTCCACATGATAGGCGGCGGGCGTCATGGTACTCACCACGATAGGATCGTAGCGCCAGATGATCCGCCGCCTGCCGAGCCGCCGGCTCAATTCAAGGAAGGCGTCGATTCGCTTTTTCAAAGGCGGCAGTCCCGGCTCAAAGAGCTCCGGATAGTCATTGAGGGTGAAGAGAAAGTAGTAGTTGTATCCCCGGGCATCGAGTTCATCGAGATAGGGCAGAAAGGGTTCGGGATTCTTGGTCCAGAACACGATGGCATCCACATCGCCGGGACGCAGGCTCCAGGTTCTGACCTGATTCGCGTTGAATGGATTGACGGATTGAAAGCAGCCTTCTTCCACCCGTCCCATGAACCAGGGACCGAAGTGAGCCGGGATGTCCGTCCTTCGACTGGCACTGATGATCATCGCTGAAACCACCTTTTACCGGCAACGTGAAGCGAGAGTGTCCCCGAAGCGGAGATTAAGGGGAGCGCCATGGAGCGCAGGGGAGCTCTCGAGCCTCACATGGGACAGTTCCTGGCCCGAACAATACTTTATCGACTGGCACTGATGATCATCGCTGAAACCACATTTTACCGGCAACGTGAAGCGAGAGTGTCCCCGAAGCGGAAATTAAGCGGAGCGCCATGGAGCGCAGGGGAGCTCTCGAGCCTCACATGGGACAGTTCCTGGCCCGACCAAAGCTTATGGAGCAACGCAATAGACCTCAATCGAGCCTCGTCAACCCCGCATCCCTCGCGGCACGAAGGGCCCGGGTATACTCCCTGCCGGTCAGTCTTCGATCCAGCGGCGAATGGTCACCGGCCTGATAGCAGGGATAATACTGGTCCATAATGTTCGTATAGGTGTGGGGCGATATCTCCTCCGCCAGAAATCGGGCCACCGCCTCTGTACCGGCCAGTCCCTCGGGAAGAACCAGATGCCTGACGATCATTCCCCGCCGGGCGATCCCCTGGCGATCCATGACAAGATCGCCGACCTGGCGGTGCATTTCCCTGATCGCAGCCTGGGCTATCGTCGGATAGTCTTCGGCCCCAGCGTATTCACCCGCCGTTTCAGCAGCAATGAACTTGAAATCGGGCATGTAGATGTCCACAATGCCATCGAGGAGCTGCAGCGTTTCCACCGCTTCATAGCCGCCGCAGTTGTAGACCAGAGGGACCTTGAGTCCCTTATCGATGGCCATGTCCAGGGATTTCAATATCTGGAAAACCTGGTGTGTCGGTGTCACGAAGTTAATATTGTGGCAGCCGTATCGCTCCTGAAGGGTAACCATCATCTCCGCGAGACTCGGGCATGAGATTTCGCCACCCTCCCCAGCATGACTGATGGTCCAATTCTGACAGAAGAGGCACCCCAGGTTGCAATGGGAGAAAAAGATGGTGCCCGAGCCTCGAGACCCGACCAGAGGCGCCTCTTCTCCAAAATGAGGATTGAAACTCGAAACATAGGGCCTGTCGCCCGTTCGACAGAATCCCAGTTCTCCGGCTCTTCTGTCGACGCAGCAGTTGCGGGGACAGAGGGTGCAGCACCTCAGAATCTCACCGGCCCGGTTGATCCGCTTCTTCAGTTCTTCTCTGGGAAGCCTGAGGTAAGACGGTATGAAACCGGTTTCCCCTTCCTGATTCATCGGTTTATACCTCTTGCCGGGCAATCAGGGGAATCGCCCCCTTTGCGCCGAGGTCAGCTTTTCCGGCTTGTCTGCGCGCTGAAAGCACCGAGGAGCTGCACCACCTTTCTGCTCTTGCACTTGGGGCAGGTCATCTTCTTCTTTCCATGCTCCGTAATGCTCTGAACAACGGAAAACTTCTTTTTGCATTTCTCACAGCGGTAATCGTAAGTCGGCATATAGGCCACCTCCTCTCCCGGGTTTTATACAGACCCGCAACATTTTACAGGCCCCTGTTGCCTCATCCCATTGCTGCCCGCACGACAAGCACGCCACATGCCTCGGCTTCCTCGCGCGTGCCCTGCTTCCTTCCGCCGCTTCCCGTCTGAATAGATCTCTGATCCAATATCCGGCGGTCCCCTCCCCGCCCTTATTCTAGCCGCTCCGCGCCATCTCGCAAGTGGTGTGGCCTATGAACGTCTGTGGGTTGTGAATCTCTGAAGAGTACAGGGCAAAAATGGCAATGATGCGGGCCACCCGCTGGCATTATTCGATTTCGGTACGAACCAGGGCAAGTATGGCGCCATGGGGAACAATGAGATATTTCTTGTTTTCAAATTCCATTTCCACGGCCGAGTCTTTCAGGAATATGGCGTAATCCCCTTCCGCGGCCTGCAGGGGGATGTACCTAACCGGTTTCTGCTCTTCCGCGGAAAACAAATCTTCGGTCGCCAGGTCGGGCACCACATAGCCCGGACCCGTCTTCACCACATAGCCGCTGAGAAGCTTTTCCTTTTCCTTGACTGAGGGGGGAAGGTAGAGTCCTGAGGTTGTCCGGTCTACCCTTCTGTCGGGGTCGACAAGAACCTTGTCTCCCACCATAACGATGCCTCGGGTTGCCCTCATAGCTTCTGCCTCGATGCCATGGTATCAACTGGTGCCGTGCCTCTCACAGGGCAACAGCCCGTAAGA
>CAYUBU010000173.1:0-2710 GCA_964443105.1 uncultured Nitrospirota bacterium | reverse complement strand
TAATTGGCAGTCTCCCGCGGCCCGAACTTCCGAATAGAGGCTCAGAACGAGAACAGCCAGGATTGTCATGAGTCTTACAGATTTCATTCGTCATCTCCCTTTTCCAATCGGTTCACCTGCTGCATTTTTCAAGGGCCGCCTCTTGCCTCACATCACCGGGAAGCGGCGCTTAAAGTTGATCATGATGTTTCCGAAATAGCCGCCGCCGAGCTGCACATTCTCCCGCATACCGACCCGTTCATGATTCAGGTCTTCATAGAGCGGGAGTCCTGCCGACAGCCTCAAGCTGAAGTTCCCGCCAAGAGCCGTCAGGAAGCGCCAGTCGACTATGGCAGTGAGCGCCGTGCGCATACCGCCGGTATTCCCGATCTTCGAATCCTTCAGCTCATTCTTCGCCCGCTCGATACCGTCCACCTCCAATCCCAGCATGAGATCGTAGTTGGGCGTATAGTGGAGGGCCGCCCCGACCCGGGCTTCGTTGCCGAATTTGTAGTCGTCGTCATTCTCCAACTTTACCTTATAGCTTGTCAAGAAATGAAACCACAAATGTTTGTACCGATGAGAATAAAGGAGTCCCCCGGTGAAACCGAAGGCATCGGTCCCGAGCTGGAGACCGGGCATATTGAGAAACTCCCGGTCAAAATCGCCGGTGGGGATGGTCACGCCTCCCAGAACGGTAAGAAAATTCCTGTAGAATTTATCCTTCTCCAGGTTGTAACGCAAGGTCAGTTCACTGTCACCCATCCCCGAGTGCCGGGTTGTCTTGGTCCGGCTCCCCCCCATCTGGTACATCTCCATCTCCTTTTCCAGGTAGGCGGAGCTGAGACTGAGGGTCAGGTTATTGGTGAGGCCGTAGTTGGCCATGAGCATCTCGCCATGGGCCGACATCTCTTTCGGCCCCATCATTTGTCCGGGGGTCCTGACGAAATCCTTTGGATCTTCGCTGTCGGAGCCGACCATGACTTCATCCATCACCATGGTCATGTATCCAACCCCCACACCGAACGCCCCTTTCGGAGGGAGTACCGCGGGCTTGATCCGGGTCGGCATGGTCATCCCCATGGGTGAGATCATGTTCAAAGCCTGGGTAAAATCGATGACTTCCCCGCCCTCCTCTTTCTGGAAGGCCTCGGCATCTTCCTTACTCTCAAAGGCGATAATATTGGGGATCATATCAGGAATGACTTTGCTGCCGATCACAAAGGCTGCACTCTCGGCCTCTGTGTACCCTTTGTGGCGCCAGCCGTGGACCTGGATCGAGCCAAAGGCGCCGGGGCCCCCCTCGTCCTGAACAATTCTGAGCATGCAGGCCACACCACAGGTCTCCCTGTGACTGCCGTCCTTGTGAACCAGTTTTACCGCGGTATCGCTGTATTCATGGGTATACATGCCGCAGACCCCACAGCTGCGTCGATCCGGCGGGGCCTCGGCAAAACTCAAGTATGGATTCAAAAAAAGCAGGATTGCCAATATCAGGAAAATTCTTCTCACCGGACTCCTCCTCCATTATGAGCAGCGCAGAACAGCGCATTCCATGAAAGAATGCCCCCGGCGCCTGCCCGTCTTTTGCGTCTTGGTTTTAAGGGATGGAAACGGCTTGGGCCGCTGCCTCCAGGTAAAAACGGAGAGTGTTAGCCCGCTCTTGGCGGCCTGTCCAGGGGGGTTAAGAGAAGCGTGTCAGTGAGCCTTTGTTCTTCCCCATTTTCTGTTGCCCCATAGAATTGTGGTTCCGCGAAGCCGTATACCTGGAGAATACAGGGGGTGAGGCCCTGGGCATTGGCCATGGGGACGCCGGTTTCACAGACGTTGAGGGTCATCACGACCGGTCCATCGCCATTGGCTGCAGGCAGAATCTGGAGTGATCCCGTCATCGGTGCGACAACCGATAGAATCAGCACCAGGGAAATAACTCGCCTCGCAAGAGCAGGTCTTCCAAATTGTCGCGCCATCAACATCATCTGCCGTCTGCCCATAAGGTTAAAGAACAGTTGCCTTGGCCTCAATGGGCCCGCTCTTCAAAAAATTCAGTATGAGGGTGACTTCATCACCGGGAACCTCGGGAAATCCGTCGAACATGATATGAAGCCCACCCCGTTCCAAGGCTGTCGTTTTTCGTGCCGGCGCTTCGATCTCCTTGACGATCACCATCTGCCCACGCACACTGTCATGGAGATCGACATACACCTCGGGAAATTCCTTGACGCTGCACCCTACCAACTTATCGCTCCCCCGGCCGTCATTAATAATGTAGAGGAAAGACGATGCGCTCCCTTTGATGGCATCAGAGGCTACGATGGTAACCCCCTTGACCGTAATTGACGGTTCACCGCCCAGGGAACAGCCAGACAATACCAAAAAGAAACCGGTCCAAACGGCGAGCTTTTGAATCAACCCCACCCTACCCTCTCCTGTTACGAGCCGTTCAGGCTCGTGAGCACA
Source organism: uncultured Nitrospirota bacterium (assembly GCA_964443105.1). Lineage (GTDB taxonomy): Bacteria > CG2-30-53-67 > CG2-30-53-67 > CG2-30-53-67 > CG2-30-53-67 > CAYUBU01. Next base: position 271 of record CAYUBU010000173.1, on the reverse strand, counting down.
CCGTGGGTCATTCTGTATTGTCTCTTGCAGTTTCTGGCCACCTCTGAGTTGTGGGTCACAATCACGAAGGTGATGCCCATTTCCCTGTTCAGTCGGCCAAAGATCTCAATAATTTCCGCCTCTGTCTCTTCGTCAAGATCCCCCGTCGGCTCGTCCGCCAGGATGAGTTTTGGGTCGTTGATGAGCGCCCGGGCAATGGCCACACGCCGCTGCTGACCGCCGGAGAGCTGACCGGGGCAGGCATTGGCCTTATCGCCAATACCGAGCATAT
>CAYUBU010000172.1:0-3410 GCA_964443105.1 uncultured Nitrospirota bacterium | reverse complement strand
AAAGAGGGCCTCCGTTCTTGATACCGGCTCGATCGAAATTTCAGGCGTTTGCGCCCCGTTGTCAAGGAGGATGATTCCTTTCAGCGGGACGAGTTCCCCCGGTTTTCTCGGATCGATTCTGAAAACCTTTTCGTCGAGACTGTCGACCAGGGACTTATCGTGGGGCAGACGGCGAAGCTCGGGCTGCAGGGCCATGACCTCCTCGGCAATACGGATCCGCCGGGGATAGGGGAGGACCTGAAAATCATCTTTCCCGGTCAGGCGCACGAAGCTGTCTTCCTCCGAGAGATAGGAGAAGCCGTGGCCTGTCATCACATAGGAGAGAGACGTTTTGCCGGAATTCGTCTTGCCCAGAAGCAAGAGTGCTTTCCCATCTTTTTCCCACGCGGCCCCATGAAAGGAGGCCACCCTATCCTGGAGCGACAGGTCCAGGGAAAGGAGAAATCCGGCAATGCCGAAGAGGACCACCACGGCGGCGTCGATGGGGGATGAGGACGAAAGAAAGAGATCGGCACGGCGTCGTGGAATGTTGAGGACGGTTGCCATTTCCCGATTGATCCAGTGGACCTCATCACCGGGGTCGAGGTCTGTTCCGGCGGGATGGGCCATGGCGGGATTGAGCCCCTCTTTCGTCACCACCTGTAATCGGATGGCGGGATTGGAAGTCGGCTGTGAGCGGAAAAAACGGAATTCCTTCTTTACTTCCGCCAGAACGTCCGGGTGGGAGCCGGTGAGGCAGACGGTGATTCCATGAACGTCAAAGAATTGCTGATCTGCGGCGGCAAGATGCCCGTCTTCATTTGATTGCGTCATGCCAGGTCTCTTTTCAGGGCGTCCAGGGTGAACCGGAGGCGGTTGTCCAGCCGATCGATAGCGCAGAAAGCGAAAAGCCGTTTCTCAGGCCAGCTGTTCTTCTCCATGGGGGAAAACATGTCGTAGGTGTCCAGGTAGCGGTCGAGGATTCTCTTTCTCAGGCGGCCGATGTTCAATAAGCTGCTCGGCTCCACGGCAAGCTCCATCTGATAGAAATTTCGAACGATGGTGAGGGTATAGGCCAGAAAAGTGGCCATGCCCTGGGACCGTGCTCTTTCCACAACCCGATCCCAATCGATCGGTTTCTGCGCGATCCATTCGTAAATGTCACAGAGCCAGCTCAGACGTTTGAAGAGAAAATGTTTGAAGAAATGCTGGCAGAGATAGAGAAAAGTATCGTCGTCAGACATGATCAGCGACGGTCCCCAGGGACTTTGGAAGGCCCGTTCCCAGACTCCCTTGACATCCATGTTGTAGCGGTTCTTCTCGCCGAGCCTCCAGTGGATTTCCAGATAGACCGGCGCTGCCGCTTTCTTTAGATAGTGGAAATGGTAGTCGTAGCGTCCCGAAGGGGGGGCTGATTGGCCTTCCGGTAATTGGTAGCCGAGGGCTGCCACAGTCTCCGCCACACCCTCAAGATCTTCTTCCGAGACCAGCAAATCGATATCGAACATGGGGCGAAGCCCCGGTGTGGGGTAGAGCAGGCGGGCCAGCACCACGCCTTTAAGGCCGATGCAGGGGATGCCTGCCGCCCACAGCTTCCGGGCAATCCGGTCATATTCGTGTAGAAGGTAGAGGTTGCTGGCCGAGACGAGATGAAACTGGGTTTCTAATGCTTCCATGCATGGAATGTTAGCCCCCACTGCCGGCGTCAGGGACTTGAAGTGATGATGAAGCATGGGTGCGGCACCGAGCTTGCAGGCTGTGTGGTATATGTAGTCCCAGTCCAGACCGCCGGCCACCTGCTGCTCAACCGTCTCGCCATGAACGTTGGAGAGCCGGTTTAGCGCTGCCATGAGGCTGTTTTCCCTTTGGTACCGAGCTATGGACAAACCCGCCTCCTTCAGAAAAAACTCAAAGAAATTTTTGTAACTTATATAAAATTATAAGATAGTTGGCTATTGTGGTCAACGGCTTTAGCGGCTAAACGGCGCATCCGGCGGCTATGATGCCTTGGGGGAGGCCGGCTACATAGGCCGCAAAAGGGGGGAATGGTCATTTTGCAGCGCAGGTTTGAAGTAGTAATTTATAATTAAAGGAATCCTGGAAAATACCGATAAGTTTGCTGAGCATTCGCGCTTTATGCCGGAATGAACTTCCTCTATTGACGCTATGGGGCAGGTCCAATTCTATGGAAAGAGCTGAAACCATTCTCATTGTTGACGACGAGGAACGGAACCTGAGGTTGATGAAGGCTGTCCTGATGCCCTTGGGGTGTCGGGTCATTTGTGCCGACAGCGGTGAGGAAGCGCTGGCTCAGGTTACGGAGTGGCGACCCGATCTGATCCTCCTGGATGTGATGATGCCGGGTATGGACGGATTTGAAGTGTGCCGACGAATCAAGGAAGACGCCGACTTGGCCCAGATCCTGGTGGTTATGGTTACGGCGCTGTCCCAGAAGAGCGACCGGATCCATGCCATGAATGTGGGGGTCGACGATTTTCTCAGCAAACCGGTCGACCATACGGAATTGCTGATTCGTGTCAAGTCGATGCTCAGGATCAAGTCGTATCAGGACAAACTCCTGGACAGCTATCAGGAGATCGCCGAACAGAACAAAAAGCTGAAGAAACTGGAAAAGGTCAAGGAAGATTTGATGCATATGATCGTCCACGACCTGAGCAGCCCCTTGACCAATATTGCGTGGGGCCTCGACCTTCTCATGATGGGACAGGAGGAACTCCCTGAAAAGCAGGTGAAGCTTCTGGAAGAGCTCATTTCGAGCAGCGGCGATCTCAATGCCATGGTGGCCAATATCCTCGATGTCTATAAATGTGAGAACGATCGTCTCGCGCCGTTGAAGGAAGCGAGCGATCCGTTGGCATTGATCCAGGAAGTGATCCCTCTTTTCAAACCGAAACTGGAAGAGAAGGAGTTGACTTTTTCCCTATCCAACCCCGAGGCGGTCCCCTCCTTGCCGCTTGATCCTATGCTCATCAAGCGGGTGATGGCAAATCTGCTGAACAACGCAATCCGGCACACGCCCCGCGGGGGAGAGGTCTGCCTTTGCATCCGCACGGAACCGGAGGAGGACAATATCCGTGTCACCGTGGCCGATCAGGGCCAGGGGCTTGCACCGGAGTTTCATGTGAAGATATTCGAGAAGTTTGAACAATTGGAAATTCAGCGGACCAGCGGGAGGCAGGCCGGTTACGGTATGGGGCTGTCGTTCTGCAAGATTGCCGTGGAAGCCCACAAGGGAAGAATATGGATGGAGAGCGAAGGGGCTGAGAAGGGGTGTACCTTTTGTTTCACCCTTCCCCTTGCAGAGATCACCGAGGAAGAGACAGTCAGAGGGTGAGGACCGATTATGGAACCAAAGACAGTCCTGGTTATTGAAGACAACCCCATGAACATGAAACTGGTCAAGACACTCC
>CAYUBU010000171.1:0-15282 GCA_964443105.1 uncultured Nitrospirota bacterium | reverse complement strand
TGCGCCGGCATCATCGGCTATCGGGCACTCAAATTGAGCCGCATCCAGCCGGGCGGCCGACTCGGCCTGTACGGCTTCGGCGCCTCTGCCCACATCACCATCCAGCTCGCCCGCCACCTGGGATGCGACGTCTTCGTCTTCAGTCGGGGCCGGGAGCACCGCAGACTGGCAGAGGAGCTGGGCGCCTCCTGGACAGGAAAAGCAGGCGAAAAACCGCCGGCACCGCTGAACAGCGCCATTATTTTTGCCCCCGCAGGCCCGCTGGTCCCGGACGCTCTGGCGGCCCTGGAACGGGGCGGTACGCTGGCCCTGGCCGGCATCACCATGACGGCCATACCCGAGTTGGACTACAGGCAGCACCTTTATTTTGAAAGACACCTCTGTTCCGTAACCAATGCCACACGACAGGACGGCCGGGAATTCCTGAATATGGCCGCTGAAATCCAGATACGTACGCAAACAGAACTTTTCCCCCTGGAGGCGGCCAACACCGCCTTGCAAAGGCTTAAGAGCGGCCAGATCAACGGCGCTGCCGTCCTGGCCGTCCGGGACAATTGACATCGAGCTGTCGTCATATTTTTGTTGATTAATCGGCTAAAATATACGATAATGAAATCATTCACATAGACCATAAATACTCAAGAGCGAGATGACCTATGAAAAGATACGCCACCACTTTCATTGTCTTGGCCTCACTGATTGGTTTCCCCGCCTGTTCCCACGTACAGACCACCGCCTCTTCCGATCTCACAGGAGACCCCGACCACGGTGCCGTCGGGCTGAGCCTGGATGACGGCGCCGGCAGACCGGAGGTGCAGGAAGCCCGGGAACAGGAAGAAAACCCCCTTGACGAACTCACCGACCAGCAGCGGATCAATGACGCTCTTGAATTCTACCAGGAGTCCCAGTACGCCTGGGATAAGAGTCTTGTAGACGATGCCATTGTCGCCCTGGATCAGAGCTATCGGCTGATCCTTGAAATCGACTCGGACCAAGACCCGGACATCGTTCGGCAGAAGGAAGACTTAAGGGTCCTCATTTCCAAACGGGTGCTGGAAATTTACGCCTCCCGGTCCGAGACCTCCCACCTGGGCGGCAATGAGGCCATTCCCCTCATTCTCAACAAATATGTGGAACGGGAGATCAAAAGTTTTCAGACACAGGAGAGGAGCTTCTTCGTCGAATCCTACAGACGTTCCGGCCGGTACCGTGACTATATTTCCGCGGAGCTGGAAAAATCCGGTCTCCCGCCTGAAATCCTGTGGCTCCCCCTGATCGAGAGCGGCTACAAGGATCGCGCCTTTTCACGAGCACGGGCCCTGGGGCTATGGCAGTTCATCGCGTCCACGGGCTACAAATTCAATCTCAAACGGGACCAGTGGATCGACGAGCGGATGGACTTCATGCAGTCGACCCAGGGGGCGATCGCCTACCTGACAGCCCTTCATGATCTCTTCGGTGACTGGACAACGGCCCTGGCAGCATACAACTGCGGGGAAGGCAACGTACTCCGGGCCATCCGGCAACAGCGGGTCAACTACATGGACAACTTCTGGGATCTCTATCCCTTTCTGCCCCGGGAGACGGCCCGTTACGTCCCCCGCATGCTGGCTGTCCTACACATCGTCAGCGACCCTCACGAATACGGCTTCACCGAACTGACCCTGGACCCGCCCATCGAGTACGAAGAAGTCACGGTGACCAAACAGGTGAAGCTGTCGGATATCTCCTCCACCCTCGGCATCTCCAACCAGAGTCTTGAAGCGCTCAACCCGGTGCTGCGCCAGAAGGTGACCCCCAATTATCCTTTTACCCTCAGGGTACCGCCCCAGACCGGCAGCATGATTCAGGCCGGGCTCAACGAAATCCCCGAAACCAGGATGGTGGTGAAAAGCTATACCACCCATCGGGTCCGCAAAGGTGAGACCCTCTCTCATATCGCCAGGAAGTACCGAACGTCCATCAGCAAGATTGCCCGGCTCAATCACATCCGGAACAGTTCCAGAATTCGGGTGGGTCAGAAACTGAAGGTGCCGCTCCGCCGACCTGTGGCTTCCTTCAATTCGACGGGCTCGGCCCACACCCGGGCTGCAGCCTCTGCTGGTGATCTGCTGGCCTACCGGGTTCGAACGGGCGATACCCTCTGGTCGATCGCCCGCAAGTACAACACCAGCGTAACCCGGATCAAACGGATCAACAATCTCTCCAACAATCATTTGAGAGCCGGACAAATCCTCCAGATTCCAGTGAATACATAACGGCTCTCTTGTCCCGAGGGGTCGTCGATTTTTCCTTTGGGTCCGGGCGATCTTTTGAGGTCGACTCATACCCAGACCAGACCACCCCGCCACGCCAGAACCGTTTACCCATCCCAGACCGGGCGCTATTTCCCACGCCCTTGATCTGTAAACAGGAATCCCCCGCGCCGGGGGTCTCCAAGAATTCCTCAATTTCAAACAGTTAGCGGCAAGATGACAAAAGGGGCATTGTGGGGTAGATTTGTAGTCCTCAGAATCGCCTTTTTGCGAGCAAGAACCATTGCACCGGTGGGAGGCTCAGATGAAAGTCGCCGTCGCCATAGACAAGAGGGGCAGCATTTCCAAACAGTTGCAGTCCTGCGACGGTTTTCTCATCTTTGACGACAGCCGGAGTCTGCCGGTGGCCCAAGTGGTCCGCCTCAACCCCTATGGAGATCACCACTTCGGACTGGACAGCCCTGCCTTCCCTAAACTCAGCAGCAGACTTGCGCAGATGACTGTCGGCGGGCAGGCCTACAGCATCAGCCGGATTCTCCACGACTGCGCCGCCATCCTTTGCGGAGGATCGGGCCGGTTGATTCTGCTGCGGCTCCAGCAGAAAGGGCTCCCTGTGACCGTGACGAGAATCACAGATCCCTTTAAGGCCCTCGGTATCTACTGGAACGATTTCAAAAAGACCGCCGCCTGAGTTCAGGATTGCCCTTGAACCTCCCGCCAGAATCCGCGGCTTTCGCCAAAGAAAATCAGGGCCCCAAGGGCCGGCACGGTTAACTCTCCATGGTGGTTCTCCAGGTAGTCGAGCAGTGCCCCCTGTTTCGCGGGAATCCGATAGATCTCCTGGTGCTCCTCTTTGTCTTTGGCTGATGCCTGGAGGGCCAGCGCTTTGGCACTGGTTATTTTCAGGGCCGTCGTGAAAATCATTTCCGGTTTGCCGCTCCCTGAAGATCGAATAAGGCCGAGGCCGCGGATGTGGGAAATCTGGCCGGCGGTGATATGGAACTCCTCCCGGATTTCCTTTTCCATGGCACGGAACAAAGGATTCTCGTTGGTCACAATCTCCTCGGCGCTCAAGGCATGTTCCGGATCGGGATGGCCGCCGCACACGTGGAGTTTTCCCCGTCCGTCATAAACTTTGGCGCTTCGCCGCCCAATCAGCAGAAAACCGTCACTGGTGAGAAGCGTTGACGATACCGCCAGGCCATCGGCATGGTCAACAGCGGCGGCCCCCTTGCCGGCTTCCCCAAGGGAAAGATTGGTGCCGACGAGTTCCTTGTAGTCCGTCTCTCCCAGCAGCAGATTGAGGGCCCCGTGACCCATTTGATGGCCAAGGAGGCTGAAGAGTTTTCCGTTGTAGAGCTGCCGGCCATCGGCCTCCGCTTGCTGACAGGCTTGGTTCCAGACTGCCTCGATGGATTTCTTCACCCCGGAGGCGTAGGACTTCCTCGTCCCCTGGATGTGCAGCTTTAAGGTATTGGAAACAAACTCACCCCGGGCGAGGGTGCGGTAGGCATCGGTGCGGATTTCCGGGAGGTTCCCGGTGTGACGGATCTCGAAAATCATGGTTTGCTCGAGTCGACTAACCCCGGAAAAGAACGGTGCCAGGCAGGCCTGCCTGGCACCCCTGGTCACGGTAATCGGAACTCTAAAGTTCGGGGTTCACCATGTATTGATCGGCGCTGACGGTATGCCCCTGTACCCGGACATGTCTCCCCTCAATAGTGAGACGCCCTTCGGCGAAGAGGCGAATCGCCTCGGGGTAGATCCGGTGCTCCAGCTTGAGAATACGGGCTCCCAGCGCTTCCCCCGTGTCCTCAGGAAGGACGGGGACCACCGCCTGAATGATGACTGGCCCCGTGTCCATCCCCTCGTCGACGAAATGGACGGTACAGCCGGAAAACCGAACACCGTGATCGGCTGCCGTCTGCTGGACGTGGATACCGGGGAACGATGGAAGCAAGGCGGGATGGATGTTCATGATACGGCCGGGAAAGGCGGCCACAAAGGCCGCCGAGATGAGTCGCATGTAACCGGCCAGGACCACCAGCTCCACATCTTCCGCCTTGAGGGCGTCGATAATCGCTTGGTCGTGGTCCTCGCGGCGCCTGTACGCCTGGGAGGATATCACCTCATGAGGCACCCCGTGGCGTTCTGCCCGCTTAAGGACGCCGGCCTCGGGGTTGTCGGAGATGATGGTCACCACCCGGGCGCTCAGGCTGTCGGATTCGATCTGATCGATTATGGCCTGAACGTTTGACCCGCCGCCAGAGGCGAGGACCCCGATCCGGAGTTTGTGACTCATGGGAGAATCACCTCCCCTTTCCCTTTGCAGACCTCACCGATGATCCAGTGTTCTTCACCCGATCGACTCAAATGCCGGCGCACCTGATCCACGTCGTCCGGGGAGACCATGAGCGCAAAACCGATGCCCATGTTGAAGGTGCGGTACATCTCGCCGTCGGGGATATCGCCCTTCTCGGCCAGAAACGGAAAGAGCGGCGGAATCGTCCAGCTGTTTTTCAGAAGCTTCACCGAACACCCGTCGGGAAGGATGCGGGGCAGATTGCCAGGCAGACCGCCGCCGGTAATGTGAGCCATCCCCTTGACCCGGTGCCGGGCCAGCAGGTCCACGACGGCGGGCACGTAAATCCGGGTCGGCTCCAGAAGCACCTGGCCCAGACTCTGGGAAAAGGGCGCCGCCGGTTTGGTCAAATCGAGTTTCAGCTTCTCCAGCACCACCTTGCGGACAAGGCTGTAACCGTTACTGTGGAGGCCGCTGGATGCGAGACCGATGACCACGTCGCCGGGCACAATGGCCGAGCCGTCGATAATGGCTGACCGCTCCACAATCCCCACGGAAAACCCCGCCAGGTCGTATTCGCCATGGCCATAGAAGCCGGGCATCTCCGCGGTCTCCCCGCCGATCAAGGCACAGCGGGCCTGGCGGCACCCTTCCACGATCCCCTCCACCACGGCGGCACTCCGTTCCACGTCGAGTTTTCCTGTGGCAAAGTAGTCGAGGAAGAAAAGGGGCACGGCGCCGGACACGAGTATATCGTTGACGCACATGGCCACGAGATCGATGCCGACGGTGTGATGATGGCCGGTCATAAAGGCGAGTTTCAGTTTTGTCCCCACGCCGTCGGTACCGGAGACCAGCACCGGTTCCCGGTACTTGCCCGGTTCCAAGGCGAAAAGCCCGCCAAAGCCGCCGATGCCGGTGACCACCTCAGGCCCGAAGGTGGTCTTCACCATGGGAGCGATTTTTCTCACAAAGGCGTCGCCGGCATCAATATCGACGCCGGCATCTTTATAGGTCAGCTTTTTTTTTGTCATAGACGTTTCCTGGGGAATCGGCCGGCTCCCCTCGGGCAAAGGGGCCGCGCCGGGTCAGCAATTAAATGAGATGGGGATGGATCGTACGATCGGTTCAATCTAAAGGATGCGGCACACATCGTCAAGGGAAAAGGAGAACGATGGCCGCCCCTACTCTTTCAAGGCCGGCAGGAGGATGCTAAAGGTGCTGCCTTGGTCCCGGTTGTTCTCGACCCAGATCCGGCCGCCGTGGCCCTCAATAATCACTTTGGCAATATAGAGACCCAGCCCCGACCCTTCGATTTCGGTGGTCCCCCGAACGCGCCGGTATTTTTCGAAAATTGTCGGCATGTCCTGTTCCGGAATCCCCAAACCGTTGTCCACGATGGTGATCTTCAGAACCTTCTCGGCCTCCTGGAGTTCCCGGGAAACAGGCTGACCGGCATTCAGACCCTCCACCGCCGTTCCCTGCACCCGGATTTTGCCTCCCTCCGGTGTAAACTTGATGGCGTTGCCGATGAGATTGATCATAAGCCGAAGCAGGTAATCCTTGTCCCCCAGAATGGGCTGGCGGTCCGCATCCAGGACCTCTTCAATCTCGATCTTCTTGCTTCGGGCGAACATGCGCTGCGTATTGATGGAGATTTCGACAACATCATTCATGTCGATGCGCTGCCGTTTGAATTCCATGGTACCTGAATCGAGTTTGGACAGATCCAGAAGTTCATTCACCAGATTGAGCAAATGGTTGGCGCTGGTCTCGATGTTCTCCAGGAGACGGGTCAGGTCTTCATCGATGGCGCCCCGGGTCTCGTTTAAAACGATCTTGTCGCAAATGGTAATGGTGGTGAGAGGGTTCTTCAGATCGTGGATGACCATGGAGATGAAATCCGCCCGTTTCTGTTCCAGGTCTTTCTCTGTGCTGATATCCCGGAAGACCTCCACCCGCCCAATGGCCTTGCCTTCGGCAGAATGGATGAAACTGGTGTTCTTGAGTATGGGAATCTTCCGGCCATCTTTGCGCTGGAGGATGTATTCTCTCACCATCTTCTCATCCCGGCCCTGCCCTTCTTCCGAGCTTGAGGTGCAGCACTCATCGGCGTCGGGACAGTCGAAGACTTCGTGACACTTCTTGCCTATGGCCTCTTTGAAGGGATAGCCGGTGATGGCCTCGGCGGCGGAATTAAAGAAAACGATTTCCATATTCTCGTTCACCGAGAACAACCCTTCCCCCATGGTATTGATGATCGTTTCAATCTGTTCCTTCTGGTTGGAAAGCATCCGGTTCGTATGGCGCACTTCGTCGTGGAGATGCTTCATCTTGAGGGCGGCCTTGACCCGTGCCAGCAGCTCCATTTCATCGTAGGGCTTCTGGATGTAGTCGTCTGCCCCGTGACCGAGCCCCACGACCGTATCCTCGGCGGAAGCTTTGGCGCTGATAAAGATGATGGGAATGTCGCAGGTGGCCGGCTGTTTCTTCAGTGTTTCACACACCTTATAGCCGTCGATGCCGGGCATCATGATGTCCAGGAGAATCAGGTCGGGCCGTTCCCGGGTCACCGCTTTCAGGCAGGACGCGCCGTTGTCCGCGGTCCGCACATAGTAGCCTTCCATCTTCAGAATATCCGAGAGAAGCTCCAAATTGTTCCTGTTATCGTCAACCACGAGGATGTTTGAAACGATTTCCATGGGTCTCCCTGTGAATCAGCGGCCTTCCGAAGCGGCCTCTTTGTGGTCTTGCTTCTCCTGTCCCGCGACGGGGAGGGTAAAGGCGAAAACACTGCCTTCTCCGACCCGACTCTTCACCTGAATTCCGCCGCCCAGCCTCTTGACGAGTTTCCGGGTGATGAACAGGCCCAACCCCGACCCCCGGACACTGGAATGGGACCCGGCGTTGAGCTGCCGGAACTGATCGAAGATTACCTGCTGGTCTTCCTTGCGAATCCCGACGCCTGTATCCCGGACCCGGATTCTGACCATGGGCCCCCGGTTTTTACCACTGTCTCCCGGCGGCAACAATGCGGCATCGATAATGATGCGGCCGTGATCGGGGGTAAACTTGATGGCATTGCTGAGCAGGTTGATGAGCACCTCTCGGACCCGGACCTGGTCCGTATAGACCTTGGGTATTTCCGGGGGGATGCGGTGTTCCACGCGCAGGATCCGTTCCGCCATCAGGGGTTCGACACTCACCAGGGATGAGAGCACGATGTTCTTCACGCTCACGGGCTTTGGCTTGAGAACCACCTTGCCCAGTTCCAGATGGGACAGGTTCAGCAGATCGTCAATGATGTGCATCAGGTGCTGGGCATTGGCATACACCTTTTTCAGGTTCTGCTGCTGATTTTCATTGAGATAGCCATAGCCTCCCTTGAGCAGCATATTGGTGAAGCCGAGGATCGAGTTCATGGGCGTGCGAAGTTCATGGGAGATGTTGGCCAGGAATTCCGATTTAAGTCGATCCGCTTCACGGATTGTAGCGTTGGCCCGGGCCAGTTCCTGGTTGTGGCGCTCCAGTTCCTCGCTTTTTTCACGCAGCTCTTCCGTGCGCTGCTCGATCATTTCCTCAAGACGGCGGTTCAACTCGTGCAACTGGTCGGGCCTACCGTCCATGGCTCTTTTTCACACCTCGCCGCCCACCGTGATTTCAGGAATGCGGATCGTGGGCTGGGCATCGGACACGGGCGCCCCTTGGCCGTCCTTCCCGCAGGTCCCGATGGCAAATCCCAGGTCACTGCCGACCCGGTCGATTTGCATCAGCACTTCCGGGCCATTGCCGGTCAGGGTCGCCCCCCGAAGGGGCTCACCAATCCCGCCATTCTCGATCCGGTATCCTTCACTGACCTCGAAGACGAAGTCACCATTGATGGTATTCACCTGCCCGCCTCCCATGCGGACCACGTAGAGACCCGACGGTGTGCTGCGGAGTATTGCGTCAGCGTCTTCTTCACCGGGCAGAATCAGGGTGTTGGTCATGCGCGGGATAGGACGGCGGCGGTACGATTCCCTTCTGCCGTTGCCCGAACTGACAACCCCGTCTTTCATCGCAGTCAAACGGTCGTAGAGATAAGTCTTCAGGATGCCCCGGTCAACCAGGACCGTCCGCTGGGACTCGGTCCCTTCGTCGTCGAAACGAAAGGTGCCCCGTTTGTTGGGCATTGTTGAATCATCAACCACGGTAACCGCGTCTGAGGCGATACGATCACCGATGCGTCCGGTATAGACGGAGAGACCCTGCTGCGCCAGGTCCCCTTCGAGACCATGGCCGACGGCTTCATGAATCATGGTCCCCCCCGCCTGGGATGACAGGACGACCGGCATCCGTCCCCCCGGCGCCGGAGCCGCTGTCAGCATCAGCACCGCCCTCCGGGACGCCCGTTTGGCGGCCTCCTCTAAAGACTCGGTCTCAAAAAGCTCGAAACCAACGGCCCCGCCCAGGATCTCCAAACCTGTTTGGATCACCTGTCCCTCCCGGGCCACCACCTGAACTCGACCTATGACGGAGACCCGCTTATCTTCGGCCAGCTCACCGGCAGAGTTGGCGATGAGCACCCGTTTGCAGCTGTCTCCGTACACCGCCGACACCTGGCGAACCCGGGGGTCGACGCTCCGGGCCGCGCCGTCAGCGGCTTTCAGCAGTTTCACCTTGGCGCCGGTTTCGAGGGATGCGGGATCGATCTTGATGGTCATGTTGAGAGGCGAGCTCTTGGGGGTCAGGGCAAGAGCTCCATGGTCAGCCCCGTCGGCTTCGCCCGCGGCATGGCGCACAATTCGGGCCAGTTCGATGACCGCGGGAACGGAGAGATCGCTGGTGTGGGCATAAATCGTCCGGTGCCCCACCAGAACCCGAAGACCGGCGCCTTTCGTCAGGCCGCTGATCACTTTTTCTATTTTATTATCTTCCAGAACAACAGAGGTATGTTCTCCCTCTTCCACGTAAAGTTCGGCGAATTCGCCTCCCCGGCTCAGTGCCCGCTGCAGAATCTTGGGAATTTCCTCGGCTGGAAACATGGGTTTGCCCTGTGGTGTCGGTACCAGTAAGGATGCTATTTGTCAGAGGCGACAGGATTGCCGACGAGGCGCTCCGCAATCTGTACCGTATTCAAGGCCGCCCCTTTTCGGAGGTTGTCGGAAACGACCCACAGATTCAAGCCATTCTCAATCGACTCATCCTCCCGGATCCGGCCCACAAAGGTGTCGTCTTTTCCTGCCGCGTCAATGGCCAGGGGATAGACATTGTCCAAGGGATCATCCAGAACGCAGACACCTTCCGCGTAGGCCAGAAGCTCCCGGGCTTCATAGGCGGTGATCTTCTTCTTCGTCTCTATATTGATGGACTCGGAGTGAGATCGGAAAACCGGGATTCGAACCGCCGTCGCGGTCACACCGATTGAATCATCCCCCAGGATTTTCCGGGTCTCATTGACCATCTTAATCTCTTCCTTGGTATAGCCGTTCGGCTGGAAGGTATCGATATGGGGGAGGCAGTTGAAAGCGATCTGGTGGGGGTAGACCCGGTTGACCACCTCCTGAAAGTTGAACAGGGCCTTGGTCTGATCCAGGAGTTCGTCCATGGCTTTCTGCCCCGTCCCCGAAACCGCCTGAAAAGTGGTCACCACGATCCTCCGGATGCCGGCGACATCGTAAATCGGTTTCAAGGCCACCACCATCTGAATGGTCGAACAGTTCGGGTTGGCGATAATCCCATGGTGACGCTCGATCATCCCAGGGTTCACCTCGGGGACAACCAAAGGAATCTCGGGGTCCGTGCGGAAAGCACTGCTGTTGTCAATGACGACGGCGCCGCTTTCCACCGCGGCCGGTGCAAACTCCAGGCTCCGGGCGGCCCCGGCAGAGAACAGGGCAATGTCAATACCGGAAAACGAGGTTTCCTGAAGCTGTTCCACCGCCACCTCACGCCGCCGAAAGGGAATGGTCATACCGACGGAACGCTCCGAGGCGAGAAGCCGCAGCTCCCCCACCGGGAAATTACGGCCTTCCAAAACGGAGATCATCTCACGGCCGACGGCACCGGTGGCACCGGCTATGGCCACGTTATACTGCTCTTTTCGTTCCATGGTTTACCTTCCGTGCCTGGCAATCGGGCCAGGACTCGGACCTTCTTATCCCTGAGAGGGGAAAAGGCTTGCTTGTTCGACAATCTGGGGATTTTACTTTCTAACGGATGGACGTGTCAAGCAGATAAAAGGGGGGTAAACCGCGTTGCTAGAACTCTCCGGCCGAAAGATCAGCGGTCCACGGCCCGACCGCCGCCGCGCCGTCGCTTCGCCTCGTCCTCGCTCCCCTCTAAAATCTCGGAGAAATCGAGATCTTCAGGATCGAACTCCTGGGGTCCGGCGTTCTCACGGGGTCGAGAACCTTCTTCTTTCTCTTCGGGAATATCTTCTAATTCAAGCTTGAAATCGGTTTCATGATCGGAGAGATCGATCACCTCTTCCCCGTCGGACTCTGCCGGTTCGGAGCCCTCGTCAGAACCGAGTTGAATGACCGAACCGCCACCGCCGGCGAGTACGTCTTCCATAAATGGCGAAATGCCTTCCCCTTCACTGGTTTCCCCTTCGCCAGGGTTCTCTCCCTCCGGCCCGGGCAAGGCCGCCTGGGCGTCGACGCCAATCCCTTTGGCCTCGGCGACTCCCGGAAGGGATTCGGGTGTGGGTTTTCTCTCAACACCGAGGAGATCCTCGTAGCGTACCGGCCCGTTTTCCCAGGTCTGGTAGAGCTCCGGGGCTCCCTCTCCCTCTCCCTCTCCCTCTGCCCCCAACTCGTCATCAAGCTCTGCCAGCAAGAGGGCCGCCGCCTTCCGCCGGGCACTGATCTTTATGAAAACCACTACCGCTGCTGCAAGCAGGGCCAGCACGCCCCCGATACCCCCGAACTGGATCAGCCGCTTGCGCCGGAGCTCGGCCTTCGCCGCCTCCAGGGCCGCGGCTCTATTCTTCGCTTCAAGCTTCTTTTGCGCCGCGGCTTCCGCTTCCGCCGCCATCTCGGCTATCCGGGCTTCAAGGTCGCCTCGATGCGTCGAATCGGGATAGGCTTTGAGAAATGCCTCGATATCGGTCACAGAGGATCCCCCTTTCAGGGATTCGGCCTGGAGCGCTTCCATGGCCCCCATGACCTGAGCGGTGTATTTCCCCTCAGGAAAAAGGGAGACGTAAGTGTCATATTTCTTTTGCTCATTGCTCCTCAGTGCATCTTCATACACGAGCGTTTCCGCCCTGTCCCGGGCCTCCTCCAGAAAAACGCTGTTGGGGTTTCTCTCAATATAATTGATGTAGACCGACGGGGTGTCCATCTGCCGGACTTCCTGAAACTCCAGTTTCTTGAGCCTCTGGCGGGCCTCGACTGCCTGCTCCGACAAGCCGTGGTCTTTGAGGAACGCCTCATAGCCTTTGATCGTATCCAGCTTCCGGGCTTCCTCAAAAGCCAGCACCGCTGGAGTGACGATCTTCTCCACGTCCTGCATGGGGATCCCCACGATCCCGATTCGGGTATCGTACTTGACCATCCCTTCTTCGCGCCAGAAGTTTTCCACCTTTATGACGCGGCCATCCTTCATGAAAATCTGCGATTCGGACCAAACCGGTCCGGGCATCAGAAGAATCAGGGAAAGTGCGACCAGCACCATAAGGCGGGTGATCTTTTCAGACATAGGCCGAACCCTTTACTGCTGGATTCTCCTGCACACCAGGAGTCCCGGTTGATTGAGAAGGTAGCGCCAAATATCCTGCGGTAATTGACTTTATTATACAGCCATTTCGCCGCCATGGCAAGATTTTCGATCTCCACTGATTTTCGATCTTGATTCCGTGACGGTATTCCCGGCGGGGCCGGTACCACCGGCCGTCTTTAAGAGGCGAAAGCCGTTCGAATCCAAAAAGCCGGTCTAATTCATTGACAGTGCCACAAAAACCGCATAAAATGAAGCGAGGGAAAAGAAACAATACTTTCTTCCATATTCTCAGCCGGAATCTTCCATGTTTCACAACACCAAGATCCTCGTGGTGGACAGTGATGCCCAGACACTCCGCGTGGTGAAAGAGGCTTTGATTCAAAACGGCTTTGTTGTCCATTTTGCCCATCACTTCGCCCGAGCGGTCCAAGTGGCCTCAAAACATAAACCGGACCTGGTTCTCTCCCGATTCAGGTTGGAACAGGCGAACGGTCTCGATTTCATGGAGCAATTAAAAAGAGTTACCGAGACCCGTTCCATTCCGGTGGTTTTTATGACCGGCTCGGAGCATCCTTCCGATAAAGTTCACGCCCTGGAGGCGGGAGCCGAGGACTTCATCGCACTCCCCTTTGATGTCACCGAATTCATTGCCCGACTGAACGTGGTGTTGCGGCGACCGAAACAGAGGCGGGTGACCACCCTCTCGCCGGCGGACGGCATCAAAGGAGACCTGAAAGACATCAACCTCATCGATTTAATCCAGCTGTTTGATATGGGTAAAAAAACCGCGGTCATCCAGCTTGAGGGGAAAGGCAAAAAGGGGCGCATCTACTTTGAGAACGGCGCCCTGGTTCACGCCATATCGGGAAGGCTTTTCGGCAAGGAAGGCCTCTTTGAGCTGTTCACCATTGAGGAGGGGTGCTTTTTGGTTCATCTCCATGTCCCTTCGAAAATTCACACCATCCAGGAAACGTCGACCCAACTGGTGATGGAAGCCATGCACCGTTTGGATCAGCAGGGCATCCTCGCGGCCGCAGCGGACGAAGCGGGCCGGAAGGAGGAGACCGCCAACAAGCTCCTCTATACGGAAAGCATCAAGGAACTTTTTGAGCAAGGCGTGATCGAAGAACAGCAAAGGACCTGAATTCGTCAAGGCCGCCGATATGAAAGCGATAAAGAGAATCGCCATTGTGGGAGGGAACAAGGAAGCCCTGAGCCTTCTCCCTCTCCTGGACAAAGACCCGGAAGTAAAGGTTGCTCTGATCGTGGAGAGCAACCCTGACGCCCTGGTGTTCAAACTCAAGGAACTCGGCTTTCAGCTCGCCCGCAAGTTCAGCATCCCCATCGCCACCAACCTCGACGATTTGATCAAGAACACAGAGCTGGACCTGATTATCGATGCCTCGTCGGATCCCCGGATCCGTAACTTCCTGAGAAAAGAAGAGTTCGAATCGGTTGAAATTATCAGCGAGCTGAGCGCGCGACTCCTCTGGGGGTACCGCAGCGAGGACCGCCCCGGCAAGACACTGAGCAAGCACTCGAAACTCCTGGCCAGTCTCAATGAAATCGTCGAGGCTGTGAATCTGACCAAAGACAAAAAACAGGTCTCTTCACTGATCCTCAAGGTGGCCATTGAATCGACGGGCGCCGACAACGGGTCGCTCATGCTGCTCGATCCCGATGAAAAAGTCCTGAAAGTGGAGGTCGCCGAGGGGATCGACCCTGAAATTGTGCCCAATATCTGCTGCCCCCTGGGAGAAGGAATCGCCGGGAAAGTGGCTCTGGAAGGAAAGCCGCTTCTCCTCTCGGGAAAGGCCGATGACCGAAACTTTCGTATTCTCCGGGAGCGGGAGGAGATCAAATCAGCCTTGTGCGTCCCCTTGATTATCAACGGCAACACCGTAGGCGTACTCAACCTCAACAACCTGAAGAGCATTGAAGGCTTCACCGAGGACGACCTGGAATTCATCTCAAAACTCGCGGCCTTCGACGCGGAAATTCTGATCAAGTCCCAGGAATACAAGAATCTCCTGGAGAACGCCCAGACCTTCAAGATCTGGAAGGAACTTAATCAGATTCTCGGCGCGTCGTCCCCGCTGGATGACCGGCTCCTGGAAGTCTGCAGAAGCATTGCCGCCCACTTTCCTGAAAGCGTCTGCTCCATTTATCTTTTCGACCGGGACACCAAAGAACTCTCCCTTACGGCAAGCAGTCTCAAAAACTTCTCCCGGGCGAGCCGCCACAACATCCATCTGAGAGAAGGAATCGACGGCTGGGCCGCAAGCGAACAGGAAGTCGTCATTCTCAAGGCCTACCCGAGCCTCGACTCGAGCAGCAAGAAAGCCTTCATGTCGATTCCGCTGGTCGCCGGCGGGATGATTACAGGCGTCATGAACGTCCAGCTTATTTCACCCCGTGGACTTTCGGAGGAAGAGGAAACCCTTCTCCGGGACGTGGCACGGCACCTGTCGGGCGTGATCAAGGGAGCTCAGAAACAGGACAACGCCTACATGCGGGCAACAAAAATCGAGGCCATCAACGAGGCGGGGATCAATATTCTTTCGGTGATGGACAGACAGAAACTGCTCGAACTGATCCCCCCATCGGCATCTATGATCATGGATGCCGACGGGTGCATCCTCCGATTCCGGGAGCGAGATGGCCGCATGAAGGTCCTCTCCACCTATTCCATGTGGGACGATGAGATTCAGGACAAAGTCTTAGAACTGGACGGGGAAATCTGCGACACCATCGCCGAAAAGCGGCAGCCCATTCATATCCCCGACCTCGGGGAGGACCGAACCTATGAAAAGTTCGGCAGGCTCGTCAAGTCGGTGCTGGCCCTCCCCTTAATGGATGGGAATCGCGTGCTGGGCGCCATTTCGATTTACGATAAAATTCCCAAAGGCTCCTTTCACGCCACGTCCTTCAGCGAAGATGATTTGGAGATTTTCAAGAAGTTTGTGAACTACGTAGAGAAGGCCATGGCCAATATCCGGGAGAGCGGCCATGCCAAGATCT
>CAYUBU010000170.1:0-7851 GCA_964443105.1 uncultured Nitrospirota bacterium | reverse complement strand
TGCCTGTTTCCGTATGAACGGGAAGGTGTCGATTCGGAAGAAGGTTTGGACTTTGTCGAGATAGGCATCCAGATTAAAGCCCTGTAGGTGATGGACCAGCCTGTGCGTCGGATAGATGGTGAGCCCCGGCTCTTCCATGTTGGAAAAGTACATCATGACATAGTCGAAGGGTTGTTGACCGTCTCCCTTGCCTGTTTGCTCCCGCATGGCGTTCCGGTAATTGAGCGCCGTCTCGTAACGGTGATGGCCGTCGGCGATGAAGAGGGGCAGGTCCGCCATCACCTGCTGAATCTTGCTGATTTCATTTGCATCGGTGATCATCCAGACCCGGTGACGGACGCCGTCCAGGTCGGAGACGTCAATCAGCGCCGGCGATTCGGCGCGGGCATCGAGGAGTTGTATGATCTCCAGACCCGGATTGGAATAGAGTGAAAAGATGGGAGAGAAATTGGCGTGGCAGCTTTCCATGAGTCGGAGACGGTCGGCTTTGGGGCCTGAAAGGGTGTTTTCGTGGGGCAGGACCTTGCCGGAACCGAGATCCTCCAGGTGTGTCCGGGAAATAAACCCTTTGAGTGTTTTGGCCTCACCACCGCGGGTCCCGTAGTCCATATAGTAGATGTAAACCGCCGGCTGTTCGTCCTGGATCAGTACCTTGTCATGGAGCCACTGCTTCATGTCCCGGGCTGACCGGCTGTAACGGCTGCTTTCCGCCGTGTCCTCCGGGGTTTGGCGGCCCAGTTCGAGACGGATCACGTTGTTTGCATGCTTTTCGTAGAGTTGCGTCTGAAGTCTTTCGGAAATGATATCGTAGGGCGGAGCCATGACATGATTCAGGTCACCCACCTTCTCCCGGTTGTAGCGGATGCCCCGAAAGGGCTCAATGAGGGCCATGGGTTGCTCCTTGGTTGGTGAAATCGTCATAATACATAAAACCGGGGGAATTTCAAATAGTTTTTATGGTGTTGTGCCCGGGGGCATACAGGGGACTGGCTCCGCGGGTGCCTGTCCCCCTTTTCTTCCTTTTGCTAAAAGCGAAGACCTATTTCACCGCAGAGGCGCAGAGGCCGCAGAGAAAGGCAAATACTTTTGAACTGCTAAAACCGTTTCACCACGAAGACACAAAGAGCACAAAGAAAAACAACCATTTTGGGAAAAGCAAAAACCTGTCTCACCGCAGAGGACGCTGAGGGCGCAGAGAAAAGCAAATCTTTTTGAGAAGCAAAATCAAAGATCGAATCACCGGCTCCCCCGTTAGAAACTGTTCTTGTTTCTAATGGGGCAAAGGCGCAAAGGATGCAAAGAAAGACGAATCCTGGCTAAAGGCGAAAAGCAATTTCACCGCAGAGGCGCAGAGAAAGGCAACCCATTGTGAAAGCCAAGCACTTACTCACCACAGGCACAAAGGGCACAAAGGAAAGGCTGAGAAAAAGGGGACGGGCTCCGCCCCGCCGGTGCCTGTCCCCCTTTTGATCTCACAGCTTAATCCTTTTCACCACCCGCCCCGTTAGAAACGGCTCTTGTTTCAAATGGGGCAAATACGCGAATGAGGTGGTAGAGTATTTTGCGGCATTTGCTGATGCAGCTTATTGGCTGAGGCGGAGAATTTCTTGCATGTATTTTTTGAACGATCCCAGCGATAGGGGGATGGTGTTGAAAACGATATGGTCGTTGATTGCTGCGTAGTCGTGGACAAGTATGTTGCGCATGCCGGCAGCTTTTGAGAGTCCTTCCGCAAGGTCTTTGCTCAAGTAGTCGTGCTGTCCCATCAGTAGAAAGGAGGAGCGGTAATCTTCCACCGGGAGGTTTTCCTTTTTCGCCAGGATGTGAGCATTGATGTCTGATGCGCACTCAACGAGGAGCTGAATAAGTCGTTCTACCGATCTGCGATTGTGTATTTTGTTCTGGTACTCATCCAGGCTCAAGTCCTGGAAGGTCTCGAGCTCGGTGAGGTATTGTTTCAAGGAGTTGAGTTTCCTGATCACCAAGTCACGATTGAGCATTGGCATACTCCTGGAGTTCCTCGATCATTGACTGGTGGTAGTGCCTGTTCAAGAAATTCATTTCCTCATACTGTTTGAATGTTCTTGTAGAGTAGTTGGAATAATCTCCCTCCTGCTCTTCGAAGACGAGAATGCCATCCTGGGTCACCTCGTAGCGCAAAGCACAAGAGACGTCATTCAAACTCACGAGGTCCAGCCTGTCGGTTGCCAGGTGTTGACGCAAAAAGCTCACCAGTCTTTCTTCTTCTCTTTCTGACAGGGCCCTCCTGAAATAGACAGCCAGATCCACATCGCTGCCTCTTTTCCTGACACCGGCGGCCGTGCTGCCGAAGAGCACCATAAACCGGACTTGAAATTCCGCTACGAGTCTTGTACGCACCGCTTTCGTGGACAGTGTCTCTTTTATTTTCTCAGCCATCAGGGATTCTTCCGGATGAACAAGGCTAATATTCTTCTTGCCGGCCATTGTGCTCAAGATATGACATTTCCCTCCAAACATCAAGGACAAAGGGGCTTGCTGGGCCACCGCAGAGAACAGACGACAGACGACAGAAGGCGTACGACAGACTACGGACGACAGAGGACAGCAAGAGCAAAGGCGTTTCGCCACAAAGACACAAAGAACACAAAGAAATGCAATTCTTTGCTCAAAGAGAAAACCTTTTCACTGCAGGAGCAGAAAGGGACTGGCTCCGCAGGTGCCTGTCCCTCTGGCTTGAGCCGGAGTTCATCATGTAAAGTCCAGGCGGAGAAACAACTTTGGCTCAGCCTTGAGAAATTTGGGGGCGGGAGGGCTGTGGGGACTCAGGGTTTGTCTGGCTCGGTGGAATCCGGTTCGGGAGCTTCGGGCTCCACAACGTCTGGTTCTTCCGATTCTGAATCGGCAACCTCTGTCTCCGTGGTTTCGGGGGCTGTATCTTCGGGTTTGGAAGTCTCGGCCTCCGCGGCTTCCGGTTCAGGCGTCTCGGCTTGTTGGGGTTGGGGTTCGGGTTCTGGAGTTGGCTCTTCTGCTCGTGCGGGCTCTGCCTGTACAAGCGACTCTTCACCATAGGCCTGACTGCAAATCTCTCCGTAGGTGGACGCGATGACCAGGGCGGCATAGAAGCCGACCAGGGAACCTGCGATCGGTCCGATGAATGGAAACAGCTGAATGATATAGAGGACGACAATGGTGACGATGGTCAGCAGGACGACTTTGAAATAGTCGTCGCCTACGTCCATGATTTTGTCCCAGACGACCTTGAGGTTGAAGGCCGCGGATATCCGATCGCTTCTCGTATATTCGGCTATCGCCATGGGGAGCAGAAAAAGAGCGGCCACGTAGAGCAGGGCGGTGATGGCCATGAAGATGATCGCAACGAGCTTCGCCAGAACGCCGCCCATGAGTATCGAATCGGTGACCTCGTAGCTGATCCTGGGAATGAGGAAATAGCCGAAGAAAATCAGGAAAAGGACGATCCCTTTGATAAAAAGATCCTGCCAACTCCGCCACTCCGGAAGGAGTCCTTCGTTGACTCTTTCAAAGCGGCTCTTGAAAAACCGGTAGACATAGCCGAGGGAAAAGAAAGCGAGGAGAAAAAAGAGCCACTGCCAATGGGAGGCCATCACCAGGAGGCCGCCGATGACGACTTTGATGATCCAACCCGGGTCCTCTGTGGGTTGCTCGAATTCCTGTCGTAGATCAAGCATGAATCGCTCCTCTCGGGATTTCCCCCTGTTTATTTACCACTTATATAGCACTATCGGTCGTTTGGTTTCAAGAGAAAAACAGTTTAGAGAGACGGTTGCGGTAAAACAGGCCTTTGCCCTTGCCAAAGGTTTGTTTCACTTCGCCCTCTGCGCCTGGTGGTGGAACGGCTTTCTCTTTTACCAAGTATTTGCATTTCTCTGGGTCCTCTGCGCCTCTGCGGCAAAACGGTTTTAGCCTTTACCAAGGATTTGCCCTTCTCTGCGCCCTCTGCGTTCTCTGCGGTAAAACGGTTTTTGCCTTTACCAAGTATTTGCCTTTCTCTGCGCCCTCTGCGTTCTCTGCGGTGAGATGACTCAGGATTTTGACTTTCGCAAGGATTCGTCTTTCTCGGCGTCCTCTGCGCCTCTGCGGTGAAACGATTTTCGCTTTTTGCAAGGATTTGCTATCCTTTGCGACCTTTGCGCCTTTGCGGTGAGCAATGATTCGCTTTTCTTTGTGTCCTTTGTGCCTTCGTGGTGAATGCTTTTCGCCTTTAGCAAAGATTCGCCTTTCTCAGCGCCCTCTGCGCCCTCTGCGGTGAGATGACTCAGGATTTTGACTTTCGCAAGGATTTGCCTCCCTTTGCGACCTTTGCGCCTTTGCGGTGAAATTGGTTTTAGCCTTTAGCAAGTATCCGCCTTTCTCAGCGCCCTCTGCGCCCTCTGCGGTGAGATGACTCAGGATTTTGACTTTCGCAAAGATTCGCCTTTCTCGGCGTCCTCCGCCCTCTGCGGTGAAACAGCCCTTTGCTCTTGCTCCACGTGTAGGACAAACACCGACACAAAAATGCGCCAACGTCCTACAAGAAAATCAGACAAACACTGACACCCTTTTCACCAATCACAATTATTGTATGAAGTGGGAGATACCATAAAACGGCAGATTTTGAGGCAAGAAAAAGAGCATCGTTACGGAAGGAGTAACGAAGGTGAGGTTTGGCCGTACTCCACTGGGAGGAAGCACCAAATGTACACAACACTCATCGCGGATCAGTGCCCCATATTCCGGGCAGGGCTGCAAGAGCTTCTCCTGCAGACCGGCGAAATCACCTCCGTTGATGTGGCCGGAGACTCGGAAGAACTGCTGAAGAAAGTGAAGCAAAACACTTACGATATTCTCGTCATGGATATTGCCATGCACGGTGAGCATGCCCTCGACATGCTCCGGCAGCTGAGAGCCATATCACCGCAAACCCGCATTCTGGCCATGGGTGACCATAGAGAAGGGCAGGAAGCCATCCGCACCCTGCGGCTCGGTGCTTCCGGTTATCTGGCGAAAGAAAGCACCCGAAAAGAATTGAAAAAAGCCGTCGGGAAGGTTCTGACAGGTCGAAAATATGTCAGCCCCGAACTTGCCGAAAAACTGGCAAGCCTTCTGGAATTCAACTCGGGCAAACCACTCGAATATACCCTGTCGGATAGAGAATACCAGGTCATGTGTATGCTGGCATCAGGCAGAACAGTCAAAGAAGTAGCCGCCGAACTTACCCTCAGCGCCAAAACCGTCAGTACACACCGCCACCACATCCTCGAAAAAATGCAGCTCAAGAATACCGCCCAGCTGATTCATTACGCCGTAAAACACCATCTGGTCAATTGATACCCAAAACGCCTTCTGAACGATTCTTTCTCTCGTCTGTGGTTTGTGGTTTGTCGTCTGTCTTTATCCGCCCTTTGCATATCTGTAGCAAAAAGGTTTGAAAAAGTGGGACAGGCACCTGCGGAGCCAGTCCCCTTTTTCTCAGTTTATTGTTTCGTCTGTCCTCCGCCCTCTGCCCTCTGTCCTCTGTCCTCTGCCTTCTCTCCCCGTTGTAGCTCTTCAATTTTGACCCCGAAGAGGAGCGGGAAGTTAGCGTGCCCGCCTCAGCGCGGAGAGGCGACGGAGCCGGCGCTCCCGAAGTGAAGCACCGTGATCGAGAAAGGGGGAAGCTCGATGAGGATGAATCCACTGGAGATCTCTACCGGGCCGCGTTCGCTCCATGTCGGCGCCCGATCCTCCGGTGCTGCGCCCAAGAGCTCCCAGAGGCTCCCCACCCGAGGGCCGTCATATTCCAGGACCTCGGCCCTCACGACCTCAGGGGCATGGTGCTTGTTGATCAGGAAGATGCTCAGCTCGTCGCTCCCGTCTCCGGCGCTCGCGAAGGACCGGATACGCCGGGTATCGGTGGACCACACCATCTCATCCCGGATGAACTGCCCCCAGATCGCCAGCGCTCGACCCGTCGGCGTCAGCTGGTTGTTCGCATCCAGGCCGTCCCACGCCTCCACAGAGAGGGGCTCACCGTCTTCGTTCACCCAGCGGGAGCCCCAGAAGTCGATGTAGGCAAGCTCGGGCTTCTCCAGGTGCGCCCCAGCCGTCTCGAAGACCACCAAGGCGTGGCCGAGATCGTTGACGTCCGGCCACCCCGGCTCCGCGTAGTCAAGTGCGTTGAACTCTGTCACAGCGATACGCAGCCGTGCCTGATCCTCCGGAGAAGCATGGGTCCGGATCGCCTCACGGGCGGCGTCGAACTCCCGGGTCAGATTGGGAACGTGACTCCGGTAGTAATCGTAGCTCCCCCAGCCCCAGCAGGGGTACTCGTGGACGACGAGGAAGTCGACGTCTGGCGCGGCCTTCCGAATGATCTCCTTCCACCACCCCTCCTTCAGCAGGCTCCCGTTGGCCCCGATCCGGATGCTCCCGTCGACGGCCTTCATGCCCCGGGAGAAGTCGATGACATCCCGGACGTAGTCGTCGATTGTCGCGGATCCGTTCCATCCTTCCTCGTTGTACGCCTCGTTTCCGATCTCCCAGTAGCGTACATCGTAGCCCCGAGTGACGTTCGCGTAGCGGACCCATGCGGCCGCGGCCTCCAGCAGCTGCTGGCGCGTCGGCACACGGCCGCCGCACGGCGACGGCCTGTAGGGCGCGTCCTGGGCCACCACCAGGCTGGGCTGGGCACCGACTCGACGCGCCAGACCCATGAACATCTCGAAATCCAGGGTCTCGATCACGAAGCTCGTGCGGTCAGTCTGGTCGACGAAGCGGCCGTCATTGGAAGGCCACTCGCAGGCCCCCGTCCGGGCCAGACGTGATTGCGGGGTGGTGTAAGGAGGCTCGGACCACAGGTAGGCGTCGGCGCCCTCGCCTCCTGGGAAGCGTAAGGAACCCACACCCAGCTCGAGCAGCGCCTCCTCCGTGGAGCGCGGGGCGTTCGGACGCCAGTCCGCGTCGTTGTCGAGCATGTAGTTGAGCGAGATCCCGAGCTTTTCGCGTGAGACCTCGCTCAGCACCCGCGAAACGTCGACCTGGAGGTGGGTGGGAGCCTCGGGCACTACGGACGGCATGAGACACCCGAGCAGGGGCAGGAGCCCGGCTACGAGCCAGGTTCGGATCATTCGCCCCAACCCGCGTGAACGCCAGGCCCGAGGGATCTCGCGACGCCAACGGATCGGAACAGCCATGTGCCCACGAGTACCAGCAGGCTCGCGTAAACCAGGCTGGCCAGTTGCAGCAGGACCGGCAGCAGCGCGAGAATGATAGGAATATCCTTTCACAAGCATATCAGGAAAATACTTCAGAAATGGTTATTGTCAAGCAAAACTATTGGTGTCATATGCGTTATGGCATCTTGTGGTCTTTTTCTGATATTGTATGCACGGGGAAAGCGCGGTGAAAAGGTCTTCTGTCCTCTGGATCTTATCTGCCCACTGCCCTTAGTCTTCCGCCCTTTGCATCTCTGCAGCAAAAAGGTTTAAAAAAAGTGGGACAGGCACCTGCGGAGCCAGTCCCCTTTTTCTCGGATCTTATCTGCCC
Organism: uncultured Nitrospirota bacterium; assembly: GCA_964443105.1. Classification (GTDB taxonomy): domain Bacteria; phylum CG2-30-53-67; class CG2-30-53-67; order CG2-30-53-67; family CG2-30-53-67; genus CAYUBU01. The sequence continues at coordinate 327 of CAYUBU010000170.1, read as the reverse complement.
ACCGCCCATTGTCCCGATTCCCTTGACTTATGCTTAAATGTAGCATACAATTCGAGCATAAATACAGTTCAGGAGGCACCATATGAAACGGACAACAATCACCTTGCCAACTGATCTTGTTGAATCGCTTCAAGAAACACTCAAAGCCAAAAACAAAACACAAGCGGTTATCATGGCCATTGAAGACGAAATTAGAAGGAAGAAGCTGGAAAGAATCAAGGGGATGGCGGGAAAGATGGAATTCGACCTGGAAGCCGACGACATAAGGCACGGAGACCACAGACTTGGCTGACCAGGCGATACTTATCGATACATCCGTTTGGATCG
>CAYUBU010000169.1:0-2781 GCA_964443105.1 uncultured Nitrospirota bacterium | reverse complement strand
TAACGCCTGCCAGGACCGCTGAGGCTGATACTCTGCCCATTCGAGTCATGCCGCTCGGCGATTCCCTTACGAAGGGGTATGATAATCCTGATATGTCTTCACGGCTCTATAACGGTTACCGCCGTTCCCTCTACCTCTCCTTGACAGGTCTCGGCTACAATGTGGATTTTGTAGGGAGCCAGACCGATGGAAGTTTTACAGATTACGATCGGAATCATGAAGGATATAACGGGGAACTGGCGAATGAGGTGAGGGACCAAGTTCTCGGATATCTGACGGCCAATCCGGCGGATATCGTACTTCTCCATATTGGAACCAATGACCTAGGCAATACGGGTCAGGCTCCTGAGGGCGTTGTCGCGGAAATCGAGGAAATTCTGGACAGGATCGATACCTTTGAGACCAACAACGCCATGGAGATCACCGTCTTTCTGGCCCGTATTATCAATGTCAGCAATCCCGCCAGCACCCTTGGTCTTAAAGTTACCGCGCTGAACGGCTTGATTCAGAGTATGGCCGTCAGCCGGATCGCCAGCGGGGACAAGATTGTTGTCGTGGATCATGAGGGCGCCTTGAGCTACCCAGGCGACTTGCTGAGTGACGGGATTCATCCGACCCCGGGAGGCTACGACAAGATGGCCAACGCCTGGAAGCTGGCACTGACAAATTATTTGCCGGGAGTCGAAAATCTCGAAGTTGTCGCCTCATCACCGGCAAACCTTACAGAGGATGATCTGACGTGCAGTTATAACCTGACGGGCAGCAGTAGTACCACCGCGGCGACATCGTGGATCAGGAATGGCACGCCGATCATGGCGCTCTACATGCCTTTTGAAGGGGGTGGGGGCAACGGGCTGAAAGACTATTCCGGGAACGGGAATGATGGCTTGGCCGGAGGCGATTCGTCCTGGCAGTCCGCCGGCGGCTTTGACGGGAATGGTGCTTTTGCCCTCGACGGCGCTGGCGATTTTATCAATGCCGGCACAATTATGCCGGCTGGCGCCTATACCAAATCGGCCTGGGTCTACCTGGAACCCGGGCAGGCGCAGAACAACATCATTTCCGGGAGTACAGAACACGCGTTTTGGGTCAGTAATTATGAGGATCTTACGGGAGAGCTTCACTTGCGTGCAGGCCACAGCGCCAATTGAGACACCGTCAAGGACCCCCAGGTTTTTACACCGAATGTATGGACCTTTGCGGCAGTCACCTACGATCCGTTGGTAGACGGCGGCACCATGGTCCTCTACAAGAACGGAACCGAGGTGCACCGGCAAACGAGTGTGGCCCCCATTCCCACAGACCAGAACGTCTTTATCGGTTCCTTCAATGGGACCACGGCCTATTTCCAGGGGCTCATAGACGACGCCAGGATCTACGGCCATGCTCTCTCACCTGACCAGGTCAAAGCCCTCCACGATACTGGCCGTGACACGATTGTCGCCAGCGAGACCGTTTCCAACGACACATGGCAGTGTCAGGTGACACCCTTCTCATCAGCTCTGGGAGGCCCGGGGGGCGATTCCAACATTGTGACCATCGAAGCGAGCCCGGTGGCGCCGGTAATCACGTCCAGTCCCGCTTTGGAGGCGAGCGTGGGAGTTCCATACAGTTACGACGTCGAGGCCGCCGGTTTTCCGGCACCAGGTTACAGCATGCAGGTGCCGCCGTCGCCGCCGGATATGACCATCGATCCCGTGACCGGCCTCATCAGTTGGACGCCGTCGGCACTCGGGGGATACGACGTGGCTGTGGAAGCGACCAATACGGCAGGTTCCGTTGCTCAGGCGTTTACCATTAATGTGTCCGAGTGTCCGGCCGATCTTACCGCCTATTACAAGCTGGATGAAGCGGCAGCGCCCTTTGTCGATTCTACGGGCGGATCTTCGGCAACCTGCAGCAGCTGCCCCGCGTCCACCTCGGGGATCGCCGGAGGCGCTCAGCAGTTCGACGGGATTGATGATGAAGTCCGCGTGGCCGATAACAACCAATTTGAGTGGGGCCAGAACGACAGTTTTGCCATTGAGTTCTGGATGAAGAAAGATTCGCCCTGTGGGGGAACTGGCGTGGCTTTTAACGAGGTCGTGGTCGGTAGAGATTCGGGATCCAACGGACTCCATTGGTGGGCCGGCGTGCTGTGCGACGGGAGTGGCGTGCCGGGGCGGGTGAACTTTACCCTCGATTCGAACAATGGAAACAGGCTGATTCTATCCAACGGGTCGGCTGTGGTGACCGACGGGGTTTGGCACCATGTGGTGGCCGTGAGAGATGGCGCCGTGGGGCAGAACCGTCTCTATGTGGACGGCGCACTCGACGATTCAGATCTCATGACTTACGGTTCAGGCTTTGATGCGGCCGGCACTGATTTGAGTATCGGCTGGCTAGATGCAGGAGGGCATTTCCGCTATGGTGGCATGGTCGATGAGATCGCCCTCTACGACCGGGTCCTTGGTCAGCCGGAAGTTGAGCAGCATTACAACAACGGCATAAACGACAGTAATGGGTATTGTCAGGAAGACCAGTGCACAGGCCTGCCGGACGCCGATGGCGACGGTATAAGTGATGCTTGCGATAACTGCACCAATGCGCCCAACGGACCGTTGATCCCGGATGCCGGAGGGAATGTGCAGCTCGATACGGATGGTGATGGTTACGGAAACCTTTGTGATGCAGATTTGGATGGCAATAATGCGGTGGGGATCTCGGATCTAAACTTATTCTTGACTATATTCGGCACAAATGACCCTGATGGCGATTTTGACGGCAATGGTGCTGTAGGGA
>CAYUBU010000168.1:0-2642 GCA_964443105.1 uncultured Nitrospirota bacterium | reverse complement strand
ACTGCTGCTCTTCAGCTGGATGGGTTTTGTGGGCGTCGTCCGGGCCGAATTCCTCCGGGCCCGAAACTTTGAATATGTGCTTTCAGCCAAGGCCATGGGTCTCTCGGACAGCCTGATTATCTATCGCCACGTTCTGCCCAACGCCATGGTTGCCACCCTGACATTCATGCCTTTTACACTGAGCGGCGCCATCACCTCCCTGACGGCTCTGGACTTTCTGGGCTTCGGTCTGCCCCCGGGTTCCCCGTCCCTGGGAGAACTGCTGGCCCAGGCCAAGGCCAACCTTCAGGCCCCCTGGCTGGGACTTTCGGCCTTTATCGTTCTGGCCCTCATTCTGGCTCTGCTGGTTTTCGCCGGAGAGGCGGTCAGAGACGCCTTCGATCCAAGGAAGGCTGTCTGATGAGCGATACAAAACTTCTGGAAATAACTGACCTCAGAATCGGATTCCGTAAGGAGGATTCGGTCAACGAAGTGGTACATGGCGTCAATCTCGATCTCTCTCCAGGGGAGACTCTGGCACTTGTCGGGGAAAGCGGATCCGGGAAGACGGTTACCGCCCAGTCGATCCTTCGCCTCTATCCCGAATCACTGGTGGCCTATAAGAGCGGAAGAATCAATTTTGATGGAGTATCCATACTCGACGCTTCCGAAACTGAACTCCGATCAGTTCGCGGAGCCCGGGCGGGTATGATATTTCAGGAACCGCTGTCCTCCCTGAATCCCCTCCATGACATCAGGAAACAGCTCAATGAATCCCTCTCACTGCATCAGGACCTGAACCCTGCCGAGGCCACACCGGTATCTCTGGACTGGCTTAAGAAGGTCGGTCTGAGAGACGCGGAAAAGCGCCTGAGGGCCTATCCCCACCAGCTTTCCGGGGGCGAGCGGCAGAGGGTAATGATCGCCCTGGCGATGATCAACAACCCCAAACTGCTCATTGCCGACGAGCCCACCACGGCGCTGGATGTCACCATACAGGCGGAAGTTCTTACTCTGGTGAAGAAACTTCAGGCCGAGACGGGCATGGCCATACTCTTCATCACCCACGATCTGAGCATCGTACGGCGCTTTGCCGAACGGGTTGCGGTAATGCAGGACGGCTATATTGTCGAAGAAGGCCTGACGACCAAGGTATTCGCCCGGCCGGAGCACGAATACACACGAACTTTGCTGAATGCGGAACCAGGTGAAACCTCTCCGGAATTCAATGCCGATTTGCCGGTGGTTGCGGAGTTCAGGAATCTGAAAGTTCATTTTCCCATTCAGAAGGGATTCTTCCGGAAAACCGTCGGGTATGTCAAAGCTGTCGACGGTATCAGTGCCGCCATTCGCCAGGGACAAACCCTGGGGGTCGTTGGAGAGAGCGGTTCGGGGAAAACCACCCTCGGCAAGGCTCTTCTTCGCCTGGAACACAGCGAAGGGGACATCATTTATAATGGTCAGGCGATCAACGGTCTGGATCGGAACGCCATGCGTCCCCTGCGGAAGGAAATTCAGATTATCTTCCAGGATCCATACGGTTCCTTAAGTCCCCGGATGTCCGTGGAACGTATCATCGGCGAAGGTCTGGATGTTCACCAGATAGGAATACAGGGAGATCGAAGTCAACTCATAGCCGGAGCCATGGAGGAAGTCGAGCTGGATCCGGGACTCAAGGACCGTTATCCCCACCAGTTCTCCGGGGGACAGAGGCAGAGAATTGCCCTTGCCCGGGCTCTTGTACTCAAACCTCGACTCATCGTTCTGGACGAGCCCACCTCGTCACTGGACCGCTCCATCCAGTTTCAGGTGATCGAACTTCTAAAAGAGCTTCAGAAGAAACACGGTCTGAGCTACCTCTTCATCAGTCATGACATGGCCGTGATCAGAGATCTCTGCCACGAAATTGCGGTTATGAAGGACGGCCTCATTGTCGAGTCAGGAGAGGCCCGGCATATCTTCGCGGAACCTCAGCATCCTTATACAAAGCAGCTTCTGGAGACAGCTTTTAATCCGGTCTTTGCCTGAGTCCCGGCCGGCGCCTTTCCAAACTGTCATTTGTACCATTTCAAGAACTTCCCTATATTGGAAACATGACTTCCAAACAGCGCCGCTTCGCTTTCATCATCGTTATTTTCCTTGTTCTGACCAGCCTGCTGGGTGCCAGAGCCCAGTCGGAGTCAATAAGATCCGGCAATCTCATCCTCAACGATCCCGAGGTTCGCACCGGAATCCTGGATAACGGTTTAACCTATTTTGTCCGGGCCAACCCGAAGCCTGCCGGAAAGGCCGAGCTTCGACTGGCCGTCAGAGCCGGATCCATTCTGGAAGATGACGATCAACTGGGGCTGGCTCATTTTGTCGAACACATGCTGTTCAACGGAACCGAACGGTTCCCGGAGAATGAACTTGTCGAAATTCTGGAATCCTTCGGAATCGAGTTCGGACCTGAAATCAATGCCTACACCACCTTTGACAAGACCGTGTATCAACTCAATGTGAACACTGTCGATCGGGACCAGTTTCTTCTGGGTCTGGATGTTCTGGAAGAATGGGCCTTCAAGGCCACCCTCACCGAAGAGGAGTTTGAGAAGGAACGGGGCGTCGTACTGGAGGAGTGGCGGGGGGGGGGGGGGGGGCCCGCCCCGCCCCCGGGGGGAAAC
>CAYUBU010000167.1:0-4383 GCA_964443105.1 uncultured Nitrospirota bacterium | reverse complement strand
GATACTTCACCATATTTGCGAACAGAGCCACTTGAAATATTTCAATATGTCTTCAGCCAAAATAAGGGTGCCAGGCAGGCCTGCCTGGCACCCATTGCCTGTGTTGCTTCTACGGCCCCTCGTGACGATCACTCATGCAATTACCGGGTTAATCAATAATTAGCACTGCTGCTCTGAGGTGCTCAATGTCCCATGATCGCGGGCCGGTTCGGTCAACAGGCCACAATCACAGGCTCATCGAAAAAGCTCGAGCTGCTCTTTGCGGGGCTTGGCAAAGCGGATAGCGTAATCGCCGGTGAAGCAGGCAAGACAGTAGCCCTCCTCCCGATCAGCCACGGCATTGAGAAGCGTTTCAACGCTCAGGTATCCCAGAGAGTCGGCGGTGATATATCGACGTATCTCGTCGACCTCGTGGGAGGAGGCGATCAGTTCTTTCCGGGTGGGCGTATCGATGCCGTAGTAGCAGGGGTTGGTTGTGGGCGGCGAACTGATCCGCATGTGAACTTCTTTGGCTCCTGCATCCCGGATCATCTTCACGATCTTCCGGCTGGTCGTGCCTCGCACAATGGAGTCATCCACGAGGACGACCCGTTTTCCTTCGATTATTTCCCGCACCGGGTTGAGTTTGAGTTTGACGCCGAAATGGCGGATTGAGTGTTCCGGTTCAATGAAGGTTCTGCCCACATAGTGGTTCCGGATGAGGCCGAGTTCAAAGGGGATGCCCGATGCTTCGGCATAACCGAGGGACGGCGGCATGCCTGAATCGGGTACGGGAATGACGACGTCGGCATCGCAGGGGTGCTCCAGGGCCAGAAGACGGCCGAACTCTTTTCGCACCGTGTGCACCGTCTGACCGAAAACGATACTATCGGGTCTGGAAAAGTAGATGTATTCAAAGATGCAGGCTTTGCGATCCCGCTTGGGAAAGGGAAAACTCGAATGGAGGCCGTGCTCGTCGATGACGAGCATCTCCCCCGGTTCGATCTCCTTGATATATTCCGCTTCGATCAGGTCGAAGGCACAGGTCTCGGAAGCGACCACGTAGGCATCGTCCACAATGCCGAGGGACAGGGGCCGGATCCCTCTCGGGTCCCGGACGGCAATCAGTTTGTCTTCATTCATGAAGAGCATGGAATAGGCGCCCCGGATCTGGGACAGGGCATCGACGATCCGCTCTTCGAAAGTGGGAAACCTGGAATTGGCAATCAAATGGACCACCACCTCCGTATCGCTGGTGGTGTGAAAAATGGAACCGTAGGCCTCCAGCTGGTCCCGGATGAACTGGGCGTTGACCAGATTCCCGTTGTGGGCGACGCTCATCGGCCCCAGAGCGTAGTTGACGAGGATGGGCTGGACATTCTCCAGCTTACTGGAACCGGTGGTGGAGTATCGGTTATGCCCCATGGCCATGGGGCCCGGAAGTTTGGCGATCCGCTCCCGGGTAAAGATCTCACTGACGAGGCCCATGTCCCGCTCCGCCACGAGCCTCTGTCCATCAGAAGCAACGATTCCCGCTCCCTCCTGGCCTCGATGCTGGAGACCATGGAGTCCCAGATAGGTCATGTTCGCGGCTTCGGGGTGATTATAGATCCCGAAAACACCGCACTCTTCACGAAATTTGTCCATCCTGCTGCACCTGATAAGAAAGGTTGGCGAAGGGGCCGGGAATGGGCTTCAGACTGTCATCAGTTCCCGGAGCGTCCCCCAATAGTGTTTTCTCATTTCGTGGATACTGGAGTCAATGCGCTGGTCCGGGAGGTCGGCGGTAAATCTGTCGCCGCCCACGATACCGAGGAAGGTGACCGGGACACCGATTTCATTTACGATTCGCTTAAAGGCGCCCAGGTGCTTGTTCGCCAGGGAGACCACCACTCTTGACTGGCTTTCGCCGAAGAGAACGGCATCGGCCCGCATCTTGCTTGTCAGGGAAATCTGGGCGCCGTGGTGCGGCCCGGGCCCGGTAATGCAGCATTCGGCCAGAGCGATGGCGAGACCCCCTTCGGAACAATCGTGGGCGGAGCTGAGCAGTCCCTGCTGTATCGCGGTGAGTATCGCTTCCTGAACTTTCTTCTCTCGTTCCAGATCGAGCATGGGCGGCGTCCCCCGCACCTGACCGTGTATGGTTTCCAAATATTCGGATCCGCCCAGTTCCTCCACCGTTTCCCCCACCAGAAGAATCGCATCCCCTTCCCCCTTGAACCATTGGGTCGTGTGCCGGTGGATATCGTCGATGAGCCCCACCATGCCGATGGTGGGTGTAGGCCAGATCGCTTTTCCCCGGGTCTCATTGTAGAAACTGACGTTGCCGCTGATCACCGGCGTGTTCAGGGTGCGGCACGCGGCGCTCATCCCTTCCACGGCCTGGACAAACTGCCACATGATTTCCGGCCGCTCGGGATTCCCGAAGTTGAGGCAGTCGGTGATGGCCATGGGTCGCGCCCCGGCACAGACAACATTTCTGGCCCCTTCGGCTACGGCGCTCATACCGCCCACGTAGGGATCAAGGTAGCAGTATCGGCTGTTGCAGTCCGTTGATATGGCCAACCCCTTGTTCGTTCCCTTGAGTCGTATGACCGCGGCGTCAGAGCCGGGGAGCACCACGCTGTTGGTGCGCACCATGTGGTCGTACTGTTCGTAAACCCAGTCCTTGGCGGCAATATTGTGAGACCGAAGGAGCGTCTTGAATGTGTCGTTCAGATTCTCCGGCACCGGCACGGTTGAATAATCGAGCAGGCGGTTGGCACGCTGTTCGTCCGATTCGGCGTGGGGGCGGTCATACTCGGGCGCCTGGTGGGAAATCTCCAGCGCCGGTATTTCGGCGACCTTTTCGCCGCTGTCCAGAATGCGGAGCATGCCGTCGTCGGTCACCCGTCCAATGGTGACGGCTTCCAGGTCCCACTTCTTGAAGATGGCATGAATCTCTGCCTCCTTCTCTTTTTCGGCCACCATGAGCATCCGTTCCTGGGACTCGGAGAGCATGATCTCGTAAGGGATCATTCCCTCCTCCCGGCGGGGCACATTGGCCAGATCGAGTTCCACGCCGGTGCCCGCGCGACCCGCCATTTCGCAGGAGGAGCTGGTGAGTCCCGCGCCGCCCATATCCTGGATCCCCACGACCAGATTCTGCTTCATCACTTCCAGGCAGGCTTCCAGCAGGAGTTTTTCGGTGAACGGGTCCCCCACCTGGACCGTCGGCTTCTTCTGATCCGCGTCGTCCACGAACTCTTCCGACGCCATGGTCACCCCGTGAATGCCGTCCCTGCCGGTTTTAGAGCCCACATAAATAACCACATTGCCGGGACCGGAAGCAAAGCCCCGGAAAATGCCATCCTTTTTCGCGATGCCCAGGGTGAAGGCGTTGACCAGACAGTTGCCGCTGTAGGAGTCGGAGAAAAAAATCTCCCCGCCCACCGTGGGGACTCCCATACAGTTGCCGTAGCCCGCAATGCCGGCCACCACACCGTCGAGGAGATATTTCTGATGGGGTTCGGACAATCGGCCAAAGCGGAGAGAATTCATGTTGGCCACGGGCCGGGCGCCCATGGTAAACACATCCCGCATAATCCCCCCCACGCCGGTCGCCGCGCCCTGGTAGGGTTCGATGAAAGAGGGGTGATTGTGGCTCTCCATCTTGAAAACCGCCGCGAGCCCGTCGCCGATATCGATGACGCCGGCGTTCTCACCGGGGCCCTGGATCACCCAGTCCCCTTCCGTGGGAAACTTCTTCAGATGGATCTTGGAGCTCTTGTAACTGCAGTGCTCGCTCCACATGACGGAAAAAATGCCCAGTTCCGTAAAGGTCGGCTCCCGGCCCAGGATGTCAAGAATCCGCTGGTACTCCTCCGGTGTCAATCCGTGCTGATCAATCAGTTCTTTTGTAATCGACGGTTCCTGCATGACTACCCTTCGGGCTGCTTGCCCGCATTAACCTATCTGTTCAATGATGGACTGGAAGATCCGGCGGCCGTCACTGTTGCCCAGAATCTCTTCGGCACATCGTTCGGGGTGAGGCATCATCCCCAACACATTACGCTTCTCGTTGACGATACCCGCGATGTTCTCCCGCGACCCGTTGGGGTTGACTGAAATATCGGTGTGCCCTCTTGCGTCGGCATAACGGAAAACAACCTGTCTCTTCTCGTCCAGACTTTGCAGCGTGGCATCATCGACGTAAAAGTTGCCGTCTGCGTGGGCAATGGGGACACGAAGCACGTCTCCCTGCTCCAATGTTTTTGTAAAGGGCGTTTCTGAGGTTTCTGTGCGTAAGTATATGTCTTTACACATAAATTTAAGGGAATTGTTTCGCTTCATGGCACCGGGCAACAGCCCCGCTTCCAGGAGAATCTGGAATCCGTTGCAGATCCCGATCACCAGGCCGCCGTT
>CAYUBU010000166.1:0-3092 GCA_964443105.1 uncultured Nitrospirota bacterium | reverse complement strand
CTTTAGCGTCCGGATCAGATCGACGGCAAGATCGGTGAGACCCCGGCTCTCCTGGATATCTTTAAGCACAGGGAGCGCCAGGCTCGTGACAAGCCTCTGGACCGCCCACCTCCGGGCCATGGGGGAGCGTATCCGTCCGGGATGACTGGAGGCCTGAAAGATTTCCTGGGTCAGGTCGAGGAAGGTGTCGATTCTGAGGCCGATGAAGCCTTTGACCTCAGGCCGGTCAAGGATGGCCTGCCGCAGCTCGTCGGCCTTGAGGTTGGAGGGGACCAGGATAAGCAGCTCGGAGCACCGGTTTTCCTGGATGAACGGAAGGGCCGCGCTGATCACCGATTCTGTTCTGCCCGATCGGGGAGGCCCCGTGAGAATCTCAACGCGGCACATGGGTTGGGGTCAGGTCCTTTCAAAGGGTTCGAAGAGTTTCTTGTATTCGTCCAGGGCGTAGCGGTCGGTCATGCCGGCGATATAATCGCAGATGATCCGTTCTTTCCCGGCGTCGACGATCATGGCCTGAACCTTCCTGGGCAAGAGGGTTGGCGACTCGGAGTAGATGCGGAAGAGGGAGGTAAGCACCATTTTCCCTTTGATCCGCATCCGTTCCACACGGTAGTGAGTGTAAAGATTGTCATAGAGAAACCGTTTGAGTTCCGTGTTTTCCCGACGGGTTTCGGGGCTGAAGGCGATGGCCATCACGTTCTTGGTCCGCAGGTCGTCCAAAGACTCGATCCCATGTTCCTCGAGCTGGGCGGTGGAATGGCGAATGAGATCATTGATGAGAAAGCCGATGAGATGGCTGATGGCCTGGTACTTCTTCCGTGTTTCGTCGATGTCGGGATAGGCGGTCTCTATCTTGCGGAACGTGCGGTCCACCAGGGGAACGGCTTCCCGCAGTTCCTTCAGGTCGAGCATCCCCGACGTGAGGCCGTCGTCGATGTCGTGGTTGTTGTAGGCTATTTCGTCGGCCAGATTGATGATCTGGGCCTCCAGGGTCGGCACCACCCCCGGGAGGTAGCCGGCCATTTCCGATATGGATGGATGATCGTGGTAGGTGGAGTGCTTGATGATCCCCTCCCGGGTTTCAAAGGAAAGATTAAGGCCGGAGAAATTGGGATAACGCTCCTCCAGTTCTTCCACGATCCTCAGGCTCTGGCGGTTGTGCTCAAAGCCGCCGTGCCCCTTCATCAGTTTGTTGAGAACATGTTCTCCCGAATGGCCGAAGGGGGTATGTCCCAGATCGTGGGCCAGGGCGATGGCCTCGGCCAGCTCCTCGTTGAGCCCCATGGCCCGGGCTGTGCCCCGGGCAATCTGGGCGACTTCCAGGGAGTGGGTGAGTCGGGTGCGGTAGTAGTCTCCCTCATGGTTGACGAAGACCTGGGTTTTGTATTCCAGCCTCCGAAAGGCCGCGCAGTGGATGATTCGGTCCCGATCCCGCTGGAACTCGCTCCGGCTGTCCTTGAAGGTTTCCGGGTACCGCCGTCCCCGTGTGGCGTCGCTTCGGGCCGCGTAGGGCGCAAGGTCGGGACGCTCTTTCTCGTAGGCATGCATGGGCCTGTTTCCCCGATTTGTTATGTCTAAAGAGGCCCGATTGTAGCACAAGGAAGGGAAGGATGAAAGGGACAAAGGAAGATGGGAGGTGCGCTGGACTGACGGGAAGAGCGGCAAACGTCCACGGGATATGGTGCGGAAAAAGAGAAGTCAATCACGGGGGCAAACCGATCGGGTGCCCCATCGATGGCGGGTGTCACCTTCCGGCGGCCATCGGTGCCCCGGGGAGGCTATTTCTTCTGGTCTTCCAGAAGATAATGGTAGTAAGGGCATTCCTGGCAGTGGTTTACCGAGCTCCCTTCTCCGCCTTCTCCGTGGCCGCCTCGAGACCGGTTCGGGAATTGAAGTCCCCGGTTCTCCAGGTAAGCCGGGCAGTCGAGTTTCACGAAATCAGGACAGTTCATCCGCTCCCAGCAGTTTTGTTTCCTCATGATGTTATCTCTCCTGAATGTGGTCCTCTGGATTACGTCCCGGTGACAACGTTTCGCAGGGTGTGGCGCTGTCGCTTGAAAACATAGCGGATGATCGTCTCCCGGTCGTCTTCTTTGATGTCGACAAACTTGATGGCTGCGTCATAGTGTCCCGTTTCCCCATGGTTTTCCGTCGGGACGACCCGAACGATCTCACCGATCGCGGCGATTCGCACCGGCGGGAAGGCCGCGAGGGTGATCTCCATCTCCAGCTTCCTCCCCCTTTCCAGAGGATCGGGGATCGTCATCATCAAGCCGCCGCCGCTCAGGTTGACAGGGTAACTCGGTTCCTCCGGCGGACCTGCGCTTCGATTCTCCGCCAGGAGGCGAAGAATCATGTTCAGTTTCTGGTCCAGCACCCCAAGGACCCCGGCGGTGGCCGGGTCGATTCCCTCGGTATTGAGGGCCGCTGCCTCCGTTAGACTCTCAAGGTCAAGATCGGTGCCCGGTGTCGATTCTTGCCCCCTCCAGGCGGCCGCCGGCTGCAGCATGATCCGTTTCCGCGCCGTATCGTAGTCCTCATCGGCGAGAACCTGATATCGGACCGGGAGGGCGGTCTCGACCCTTACGTGCTCTCTCTTCTCAGCCATTTCCGTAACTCCTTGCTCTTCTCCAAGCAAGGATTGTGCCAATGTCCGGCTCGATCCCTCGCGTGCTGCAACAACTTGATAATTAATGAGTTTCCGCTATTCTCCTCCCGGGCTGCGCCCCCGGTCGTCACCCCGGTCCGTCTGAAAAACCGATGCCAGTCAAAGAATTGTCAGGTGTCTCGAAAGAGTCCATGAGGTCGAGTCGAACTTGCTCCCACCGGACTCCTGAGTCGGGGCCGTCGGCACCGTACTTTTTGAGGACCGAGAGAAAGGCCCTGGCGGCATCGGGATCGAACTGGGTCCTGCTGCACCGCTCGAGTTCCTCCACGCCGAAAGCGTGCCCCTTGGCCGTTCGATAGGGACGGGTGGAGGTGATGGCGTCGTAGGTATCGACCACCGCTAGAATCCGGGCCAGAATGGGGATCTCCTCCCCCCCCAGGCCGTCGGGGTACCCTTTGCCGTCGTAGCGCTCGTGGTGATGCCG
>CAYUBU010000165.1:0-4020 GCA_964443105.1 uncultured Nitrospirota bacterium | reverse complement strand
GTGGCCCCGGGGACGACCCTTGCTGCCCTGATCGAGGTGCTCGGGTTTTCAAGCAGGCGGATGGCGGTTGAGCGAAACCGTTCCATCGTCTCTCCCGACGCCTATCCCGAAACGATCCTGGCGGAATCGGACCGTCTCGAGATCATCAGCTTCGTGGGCGGCGGTTAGGCAGGCCGGGTTGTCGGTTGGATGAGGGTTCCGTCATATGAGGGAGAGACGCTCCGGGGCAGGTCCCCAAGACGCTATGCCTGGAGGATGGTCTTCGGTTCAAGGACAACGGGCCGCGCAGTGCGGCAGGAAAGGATGACAGACTATGGACGATAAACTGGTGATCGCAGGCATTGAGTTTAGTTCCCGCCTCTGGGTCGGCACGGGCAAGTACAAGGACTTTGAAGAGACCCGCCGTGCCGTGGAGGCCTCCGGGGCGGACGTGGTGACGGTGGCGGTGCGCCGGGTGAACATTACCGATGCAACCAAGGAGAATCTGCTCGAATACATCGATCCGGCAAAGTACAAGATTTTGCCCAACACGGCAGGCTGTTTCACCGCCGATGACGCCATCCGCACGGCAAGGCTTGCCCGGGCTGCGGGGATCTCCGACATGGTCAAGCTGGAGGTGATCGGTGATCCCAAGACCCTGTTCCCCGACAATGAGGCCCTTCTGGAGGCGACCCGGGTGCTGGTGAAAGAGGGATTCATCGTGCTCCCCTACACCAATGACGATCCGATCATGGCGAGAAAACTGGAGGACGCCGGGGCGGCGGCCGTTATGCCTCTGGGTGCGCCCATCGGCTCGGGTCTGGGGATCTGCAACCCCTACAACATGCGGATCATTCTGGAGACGGTCTCCATTCCGGTGGTGATCGACGCCGGGGTAGGAACCGCGTCGGACGCGGTGATCGCCATGGAACTCGGTGCTGACGCGGTTCTCATGAATACGGGAATTGCCGGCGCCCGGGATCCTATCGCCATGGCCGCGGCCATGAACCATGGCGTTCAGGCGGGACGGCTGGCCTACAAGGCCGGCAGAATCCCGAAGAAGCTTTACGCCACGGCGAGCAGCCCCCTGGAAGGTCTGATCGAGTAGTGGTGAAGGCCATAGGGAGGTTCACGCTAAAGCGGCGGGCGGGGATGATGATCATTCCACCGTTTCCGCTGCGTCACAGGGGAAAAGAAAGGCCAGGGATGATGGCTGTCGATTTCCGGCTCTATCTCATTACCGACAGAGCACAAGTGCCCGGGCATGACCTCAGGGCGGCGCTAAAGCCCGCTCTGGAAAGCGGCGTGCAGGCCATTCAGCTGCGGGAGAAGGATTTGAGCGACGGGGAGATCTTTTCTCTTGCCTCGGCCCTTCTTCCGCTGTGCCGGCAGTACGGGGCAAAACTGATGATCAACGACCGGGCCGATATCGCCGTAGCCGCTGGTGCCGACGGGGTACAGCTCACCCGGGTGAGCTATTCCGCCCGGGAGGCCCGCCGCATTCTTGGCGGGGAGAAGCTCATCGGTGTGTCGACCCATTCCGTCGCGGAGGCCGAAGACGCCGCCCGTGAGGGAGCCGATTTCATCACCCTGGGTCCGGTTTTCCATACGCCGTCGAAGCGCCGGTATGGGCCGCCCGTCGGCATCCCCCTGTTGCGGGAGGTGGCCCGCAGGGTCGAAATTCCTGTTTTTGCCATCGGCGGGATCAAACCGGCGGTGGTCCCCGAGGTCTTTCACGCCGGGGCCTTTGGCGTTGCTTTGATCTCGGGGATACTCGGTGCCGCGGATATGGGAAAAGCCGCCCGGGAGTTTGCGGCGCTGACAGGTCGTCAGGGGGCGGCTGCAGAATAATGATTGAGAAATTCTTACTGTCTCTGAGAATGACGGTGTACGAGACATAGGCCATTACCAGGAAAGGGGAAATCATGAACCAGATCGTGGAAGCCCGCAAAGGCAACATTACGCCGGAAGTGAGCCATGTGGCCGCCGCAGAAGGGGTGGCGCCCGAGGCGTTGGCGGAGAAGGTGGCCGCGGGGAAAGTGGCCATACTCAAGAACCTTCGGCGAAATCATGTCGTGCCTCTGGGGGTTGGGGAAGGACTGCGGACCAAGATCAACGCCAACATCGGAACATCGAGGGATCATATCGACACCGCGGAAGAGATGGAGAAAGCCCGCGCGGCCATCAGTGCCGGGGCCGACGCACTCATGGATTTGAGTACCGGCGGCGACCTGCCGGGAATGCGCAACAAGATCCTCGCCGAAACCGCCGTGCCTCTCGGTACGGTTCCCATCTATGAGGCGGCCCTCCTGGCGGCAGAAGAAAAGAAAGGGATCGTCAACATGAATGAAGAGGATCTCTTTCATGCCATTGAGCGGCAGGCGGAAGGGGGAGTTGATTTTGTGACCGTTCACTGTGGTGTGACCCTGAGTGCCGTGGCCCGTCTTAAGGCGGAGGGAAGACTCTTGAATGTGGTGAGCCGGGGGGGCTCGTTCCTGGTGGAATGGATGCTCCATAACGGGAAAGAGAACCCCCTCTATGAGCGGTATGACCGCCTCCTCCATCTGGCCGCCCGATATGATCTCTGCCTGAGTCTCGGGGACGGCATGCGGCCCGGATGCCTGGCTGATGCCACCGACAGAACTCAGATCCAGGAATTGATCACCCTGGGTGAACTCACTCAGCGGGCCTGGGATGCCGGTGTTCAAGTGATGATCGAAGGACCGGGGCATGTGCCGATCCATCAGGTTGAGACCAACGTGCGCATTGAAAAGGCCCTCTGTCACGGCGCCCCTTTCTACGTCCTTGGTCCTCTGGTGACAGATATTGCACCCGGCTACGATCATATTACCGCCGCTATCGGCGGGGCGCTGGCTGCAAGCGCCGGCGCCGATTTCCTCTGCTATGTCACGCCGGCGGAACACCTCCGGCTTCCAACGGTGGCGGATGTCCATGAGGGGGTGATGGCCTCCCGCATCGCGGCTCATGCCGCCGATATTGCAAAGGGAGTCCAGGGCGCCCACGAACGGGACAATCGCATGGCGGTGGCCCGAAGGCGGCTTGACTGGGAGGCCCAGGCAGAGCTTTCCATTGATCCCGCCAAGAGCCGGCGTGTAAGGGAATCGTGTCCTCCCCAGGACACGGAAGTCTGCTCCATGTGCGGTGAGTTCTGTGCCATCAAGGGAATCAACGAGGCCCTGGGAACCCCATAAAGGTGCTGCAGGTGCCCGGCTTTCCCGCTCGGTGGATATTCTTTTTTTGTTGCCCGTCGGAATGACTGGGGTTATCATTAGGATTATGAAAGAAATCACCTCAGAGTCCGACCTCATCGGGGCAATCACCGGCTTACTTCACCGAGAGGATAGCTACAGGCTGGTTTTCCAGGGTCACCGCCGTGTCACGGAAATCTGCGTTTCCAATCGAAATATCCTCTACGCCACGTCAGACCGGCTGCAGGACAAGCTGTCGGAAATCCTGTTCAAAGCGGGAAAACTGACTCAGGACCAGTATCTCCTGGCGACGGAACTCAGCATTGTCACCAAGAAGAAGATTGGCGACATTCTGGTCCGGGAAGGATTTCTCACACCCGAGGAGGTCGTCCAGGGACTGACCCTGCAGGCGAAAAAAATCATCCAGAGTCTCTTTGAATATCCTGACGGCCACATGAGTGTCGTGGAGCGGGCCCCGAACGACGAGGTCGACATGACACCCCAATTGTCGATCATCGAAGGTTTGCTCGAAGGGGTTCGCAGTGTGGATAGTTTTTCCGTGCTTCACGATGCGATCCCTCTGAAAGGCGAAGCCCTTCACGTCTGCTCCGATCGGGAGGCCTTCAAGAGGCGTGTGCAGTTCACCCGGGACGAAATGCAGCTCCTTGACCTGATCGACGGCACCGCCACCCTGGAGGAAATCCTCAAGGCATCCCGGATGTTTGAGTATCGTTTCTACAAGACCCTTTATCCCCTGCTGGCTCTGAAGGTGGTGTCGCACCTCAATGCCGTAGAGGAGACCGCTTCCACCGGAGGCGTGCCATCCTCAGAG
>CAYUBU010000164.1:0-10495 GCA_964443105.1 uncultured Nitrospirota bacterium | reverse complement strand
GAATCCGCTCAGCGCTTCAAATCCCGTCGATTCGGGGATATCCATCTTGCGGCCCTCGGCTTCCGCCACCACGGCGCGGCCCAGGGGATGCTCCGATCCCTTCTCCACCGACGCCGCCATGGCGAGAAGCTCTGCTTCCGTGATGCCCGGTGCCGGAAGAATATCGGTCACCCGGGGCTTGCCGGTGGTGACGGTGCCTGTTTTGTCGAGGACTACCGTGTTGATCCGGCGGGCCGTCTCCAGGGCCGCCCCCTGGCGGATCAGGATGCCGTGTTCGGCGCCGACCCCGGTGCCCACCATGATAGAGGTGGGCGTCGCCAGCCCCAGGGCACAGGGACAGGCGATAATCAGAACAGCCACGAAGGCGAGGAGTGAATAGGTCAGCTTCGGCTCGGGACCGAAGATCAGCCAGAGGAAGAAAGTGACGATGGCCACGCCGATCACGGCGGGTACGAAAACACCGGCGACTTTATCCGCGAGGTGGGCAATGGGCGGCTTGGACCCCTGGGCCCGCCGCACCATCTCCACGATCTGCGCCAGCACCGTATCCTTTCCCACGGCCCGGGCTGTGAAGTCAAAGGAGCCGGTCTGGTTGATCGTACCGCCGGTAACCGGATCTCCGGGCCCCTTTTCCGCGGGAATCGCTTCCCCGGTGACCATGGACTCGTCCACCGCCGACGCCCCGGTCTCGATAATGCCGTCCACCGGAATCCGTTCGCCGGGCCGGACGACGATGCGGTCACCGACGACCACCTGATCCAGAGGCAGGTCGGCTTCCCTCCCGTCACGAATGACCCGGGCGTGCTTTGGGGCCAGTCCGAGGAGGTTGCGCACGGCCTCCGAGGTGCGGCCCCGGGCACGGGCTTCCAGCAATCGTCCCGTGAGAATGAGAACGATGATCGCGGCGGCTGTTTCAAAGTAGACCTCCGCCGTATAGCCTGTGGCCTCAAAAAGCCCGGGAAAGAAAGTGGCCGCGATGGAGTAGAAAAAAGCCGCCGACGTACCGACGGCAATGAGGGTATTCATATTGGTGGTTCCGTGCCGCGCGGCCCGCCAGGCACTCACGTAAAAAGGGAGCCCCACGTAGAACTGGATCGGGGTACAGAGGATCAGCTGAACCAGGGCGCTCACTCTCCCAGGAATAGCGACGAGCCGATCCAGTCCCACGAGATGCCAGTGGTGAAGGATGACGATCGGTACGGCAAGGGCGACGCCAAGCATCCAGCGCCTCTTCAGTGCCCGGTAAGATTCAGCCCGCTGTCGTTGTTCCCGCTCCAGGGCGTCTTCCTCAGGGGGGGCCTCCCGGATCTCGTAACCCAGGGGCGCCAGGACGGCTTTCATCCCCTGAACACTCGTCTCTCCGGGAAGATAGGTGACCGTCGCCTCCTCGGTCCCGAAATTGACCGCGGCATCAACGACGCCGGGCATATGGGTCAATGTCTTTTCAATCTTGTCAACGCAGGAGGCGCAGGAGATGCCGGCGACAGGAAAAGTCCTTGATTCAAGGGCGACGCCGTAACCGGCATCCAGGAGGGTGTCCCGAATCTGGGCCAAGGATACCCGGGTCCCATCATAGTCGACGGCCGCCGACTCGGCTGCGAAGTTGACCGTGGCCGACCGAACGCCCGCCACTTTCGACAGGGCCTGCTCGACGCGCTTGACACAGGCGGCACAGCTCATGCCGCTAACGGCGAAATGGGCCACGGCCTGATGGGATCTGTCCAGTTTCTCTTCTGTTTCGGCGGGTTTCACTGGGTCTATTTAAGCAACGTCCGGCGGCTCAAGGGCCGGCTTGGGAGACTTGGGAGCGCTCTTTCGTTTTCTCGGTCCTCTGCGCCGGGCCGCTTTCTTCGGCTTTGGGGCTTTCTTCGGCTTTGGCGCTGCTTCGGCTTTGGACTCCGCCGGTTTGTCTTCCCCACCGTTCTGCTGGATCTGGGCGACCGGCTCGGGCTGGGGGACCTCTTCTTCTTTCTGTACAACCTCCAGGTGGTACTGGAAACCCAGGAGTTCACGCTTGCCGGTCAGGGTAATGCTGACGCCGTGCGTCTGCTCCATTTTGGTGATTTCCGCCCGCTTTCGGTTGTGCAGAAAATCGGCCAGCTCCACCGAAAGCTCCCCCTTCACCTCGCCGATTCTCCCTTTGGCCAGGTGCATCTGAATCGTCCGGAGGAGTGCCAGAGCCACCGCCTCTCTCGATTTGACCTGCCCCCGGCCGTCGCAGTAGGTGCAGGTCACATAGGTCCCCTTCTCCACGGGTGCCCGAACCCGCTGCCGTGACAGCTCCAGCATTCCAAACTTGGAAATCCCGGAAAAAGAAACCTTTGCCTTGTCATACTTGAGAAACTGCTTGAGGTTTTTGATCACGTCGGCCTTGTGATTCCGGTTGGCCATGTCGATAAAGTCGATGACGATGAGGCCGGCCAGATCCCGGAGCCGGAGCTGGCGGGCAACCTCTTCGGCGGCTTCCATATTGGTGCGGAAAGCGGTCTCCTCAACACCCTTGGCCCGCATGGCCTTACCGGAGTTGACATCGATGGAGACCAGCGCCTCCGTCGGTTCGATGACGATAGAGCCGCCCGATTTGAGCAGAACCTTTCTCTGGTAAATCGTCTCGATCTGCTCCTCGAGATTGTATTTCGCAAAAATCGGCTTGGCCCCCTGGTAGAGTTTGACCCGAGACTGGTACCGGGGCATGACCTGCTTGAAAAAATCGCGGGTCTTCTTATAGACATCACTGTTGTCGATGAGAATTTCTCCGATATCGGTGGTGAAATAGTCCCGGATCGTCCGGATAATCAGGTCCGACTCCCGGTAGATCAGCGTCGGGGCCTGCTTCCGAGTCCCATCCTGGAGCAGCTGGTCCCAGACCTTGAGCAGAAACTTGAGGTCCCGGGAGAGAACGGTCTTGGCCATCCCGAGGCCGGCGGTCCGTATGATGACGCCGATCCCTTCAGGGGGGTTGAGTTCCTTGAGTATCTTCTTCAGGGACTTGCGCTCATCCTCGTTTTCGATCTTCCGGGAAATACCGCCGCTCTCGCTGCCCGGCATGATCACGAGAAAGCGCCCCGGAAGAGACAAATGGGTCGTGAGGTAGGCCCCTTTGTTCTCGTGCTCCTCACGGACCACCTGGAGCAGCATCTCCATCCCCTTGGTGATGACATTCTGGATCCGGGGATATCCCTTCCCATCCTGCGTCTTGAAATAGGAGGCGTGAATCTCCCGCATGGGGAGAAAACCGTTCTTCTTCTCGCCGTAGTCGACGAAAGCGACCTGCAGGCTCGGTTCCACCCGGACGACGATCCCTTTATAGACGTTACCCTTGTGCCGCTCGGCGGTCGCCGTTTCCACCCCCAGTTCTTCCAGGATCCCATTGTCCACAATGGCCACCCGGCTCTCCTCGGAGTGTATGGCATTTATCAGCATCTTTTTTGACATTGTTTCTCCAGATATTTTATCGGTTTTCTTTCCCACCCGATGTTATTCAATAATCATAAATGATTCTAGGCATTTACAAGCGGGTAGAGTGTAACCCATTTTCCACTCTTTTAAAAGAAGTTTCTTATTTGAAAGGGCTAAAAAACTGTCATCCCTCCCTTTCTCCCTGGGAAAAATTATTTTGCGAAAAATCGACTTTTCTTCTAAAGTATTTTTCTCAACTTCCGATATGTAAACTGGAGATAAAAAGAACGGGGAGGCGGTTAATGCAGTTTATCATGCATTCCGCATAAGCCTATGTTTTATTGTAATTTTAATTCAGAGGAGCCGTAGATAATGAAGATTTCATCTTCAGGTCACATTCCCGGTGATGAACATCTGAAACAGAAAAGCGAGGTTCGATCCGGGGAAAAGCGGGATAACCCGGGGCAGCCCGGGGCGGCGGAACGGAAAGCCGGGGGCGATAAAATCGAGATGTCCGGTGTTGTCCAGCAGATCAGCCGGATTGCAGAACTCGTCAAGGCCACCCCCGATATTCGGACAAATCGGGTTGAGGCGGTCAAAGAAGCCATCGACTCGGGCACCTACGAAATAGAGGGTAATAAAGTGGCTGAAAAGATGCTCAACACGATCCGGGAGGAGTTGCCTGAGTGAACAGGGCACCCACTTCTACCCGGACCTGATAACGAGGTGATCCGCCATGATTGATGGACTCCACGCCGCCTACGGTGGCCTGGCCGCCAACGCCAGGAAGATGAGCAGCAGCGCCCATGACATCGCCCGGGGCGAGGCCGGGGGTCACGGGAAAAGCCCCGCCGCGGGGGCGGAGAAAGGGCTCGACACGACCACCCAGGCGGTTCACTTGAACACCGAAGATCTTTCCTTTGAGCCTGTGGAGGAATCGGTACCGGCGCAAAGCTCCGACATCGATCTGGGCAAGGCCATCATCGATCTCATGGGAGCCCAGCGGGGCTTCGAGGCCAACGCCGCCTCCTTCAAGACCCAGGATGAAACCCTGGGCACCATGCTCGACATTATGGGGTAGGTGCCGCTCTCCCCTTGCCCCGCTATTGGGTGAGTCAATCTATTGCGAAGACGGACTTGTCACGGCGTAGCATCTTGCGAAGACGGATAAGCTGCCCTATACCCAGTTGCAGAACATTTCCCTGCTTCGAAATATCTCACTATCTCTTCAGCCGGAACACGGTTGTCTGGCAGGCCTGCCGAACCCCCTAAGGGTATGGCTTGTCGTGCTGGACGGGTTCACCGGCGGCGGGTCTTGATTTTAAAGATCCCTTCGGCAGGAAGTTGACCAGCCTCGCCCTTCAAGGACCTGAAAGCCTCCAGAAGATCTTCCCGGGCGGTATAAGCGTTGTCGATGAGAATCAGCTGCCTGCCAAGGCCGTTCTTTCGATTCACCAAGAGGGGCCCCTGCAGATTGGCCGTAATAGAGGTCTGGGCTGAGGTGAGGGTGACGATGCATAAAACCATAATATCGGCGGTATCGGTAATCGCCAGGGGCGCAACCTCGCCCTCGCTGACCGCGACCCGGTAGTCGGGAAAGAAGGGCGCCGGCTCTACAACGGGGAGAAGCAAATCGGGGTCCTCAAGGGACTGGAACCAGAAAAAGGGCCGAATCTCCTCACGCTTGAGAAGAACAAACCGCTTCCGGTGAACCATCCCCGCCAGCCCCGCTGGAAATGTCAGGATCTGATCCTCATGAATCTCTATTTCCTGGAAAAATTTCGTTTTTATTTTCAAGAGCGCTCCTCACCGCCTCACGATTCCAGTTTACCCTTATCAAAACGGATGCGCAGGTCTTTCGCGGCTTCCTGGGCCCGGGTCACATCGCTGACGGCAGCCCGGGCGTTCTCGTCGGCCACCTGGTGATAAATTTCTGCCCGGTGGACCGCAACGGCGGCCGGCGCGTCGACACCGATGCGCACCTGTTTACCTTTGATCTCTTTGACGACGATGCGAATCTCACCCTCGAGAACAATCTCTTCTCCCACCCTACGTGTGATAATCAGCATGAATCTGCCCCTGCCTTTCCGGCTCTATTCGTGTTAGACGACCCGTTAGTCCAGGAAATTCAGGAGACTCGTCTCCAGAATCTTGGCCGACGACTCCATGGCCACCTGAAGGGCCAGTTCCTGCCTCGACATCTCCATGATGGCTTCCGTAAGATCGACCTCCTCAATCCCCGCAAGATCATCCTTCGCGTTAAGCTCCAGTTGACTCAGACGTTGAGAAACATCTTCGAGCCGCCGGGCCCGGAAGCCGTTCATGGCCCGGACCCCATCAATTTGTGCCCCCGCATCAGCCAGGGTGTCAACACCAGCCTGAACACCGGCAAAATCACCGCCTCTCAGGGCCGTTTCAAGATCCTTCAGGGCCTGAAAGACATCGATCCCGCCTGCGGCACCAAAAACCGCATCGCCGGGCAAGCCGGCCTCCACCATCGTCTGTTCATCCACGGCAACTTTCACCACACCGCTGTCGCCAAGATAGATACCGTCGCCATCAAAGGGAGGCGCTGCCGTGTCGTAACCGCCGAAGAGGTACTGGTTGCCCATCCGGGCATTGGCGAGCCCCGCAATCTGGCTTTTCAAATTCATCACCTGATCCGCCAGACCATCCAGATCGGGCGGTCCGTCCCAACCGTTGGCGGCGCCAAGAGCTATTTCACGGGCTTCCGTGAGAAGGGCCGAAGCGCTCTCCAGGCTCAGGTCGATCATCTTCACGGCGCTGCTGATGCGTTCCAGGTTCTGACTGTATCGGTCGAGGGCGGCGAGTTCGTTCCTATATGATAACACACCGGCGGCGCCGGCGGGGTCGTCGGAAGGCCGGTTGATCCGCTTGCCCGAAACGACCCGCTCGCTCGCTTCGTTGAACCGCGCCCTCTGACGGGCCAGATTGGCACTGACGGTTTCATAGATCTGGCTGTTGGTAACGCGCATTCAGCTGCTCCATTTGTCTGCTTTCGGCCCCATTAGCGGCCGAGGTTTACCAATATGTCCAAAAGCTCCGTGCCCACCTTGATGAGACGGGCTCCCGCGGCATAGGCGTTTTGAAACTTGATCAAGTTGACCATCTCCTCGTCGATGGAGACCCCGGAGACGGCATCCCGCAGACTCTCCAGTTCCTGCAGCGAGGCCTGATGGAACGCCTCCTCTCTGCCGGCCTGGTCCACGTCCTGGCCCGCACGACTCACCAGGGCGGCGTAAAACTCGAGGGGTGACGTACTCCCGCCGGCCACGGTCAGGGTGCGCTCAAGACCGGCGATGGCGAGGGCGTTTCGGTTGTCCCCGGCCCCGCTGACGACAAGGGGGTCGTCTTCGGCAGCGGCGATCTTTTCCGGAGATCCGGCAACGCCGGTGCTGAGGGCCATCATTGAGCCTAGCTGATCTTTGTCGATTCCCACGGCAAAACGGTCCCCTGCCGCGGGGCCGCTCCCGCCATCACTGATGGAAAAGGTGATGCCCGGAACAGTTGTGATGGCCGCGCCCGAGGTATAACTTGCCCCGGCAAACACGGCGGCACCGGTGGTGACATTAACCACGTCATAACTGCTTGCGGTGGTGAAGCGGATTTCATAATCGTCGGCGGTGAGTTGGCTCACGTCACTGACGGTGCCGCTGCTGATCACCGCGCCTCCGGCATTTCCCGATTCGGCACCGGTGATCGCCGAAGGGGCTTCAAAGAAGAGTGTGCTGGTGCTGCCGTCGAGACCGTAACCGGCGAGATGGGTTTTGTTGACCTCTACGGCCACCGCCGCCGCCAGATCCCCCAGGGTGTCCATGTAAGATTGGATATGATCATCTCTGGCCGATATCATCCCCCCCAGGGTGCCGGTCTTGACAATGGCGGTCATGTCCAGCTTGCCGCCGCTCCCGGAAAAGTTAATCACCTGACGGCCGTTTTCCACGTCCGCACTCAGGGCATTAGCCCTTCCCGATTCAATGAGGACCGGGCCGCCGCTCAGGGATACGGTGAGCATACCGTTAGCTGCTTCAAAGGCGGTGATGCCGACCTTTTCCGAGAGCTGAGTCAAAAGATGGTCCCGGCGGTCCCGAAGGTCGTTCGCGGCCGCGCCGCCAACCTCCATATTGCTTATATCCTGATTGATGGCCGCGATATCCGAGGCCAGGCGGTTGACCTCATCAACGGTGCGGGCGATGGCCTGATCCGACTCCCGGTGCGCCTGTGAGAGACTTCGGTGCGCCGACTGAAAGGCCGATGTCAGCTGCTCTCCCCTGGCCAGCACCTCCAGGCGCTCCAGGGAGCCTGCGGGATTCGTCGAGAGCCCTTGCCAGGCGTTGAAGAAGGCGTCCAGGGCATTGCCAAGTCCCGTGGCGGAAGACTCGTTGAAAACCCTTTCCACGGGCTGGAGCAGATCATGCTTCCCCTGAGCGCCGCCATGGGCCTGACTCTCCAGGTTGATCTGGGCAGCGGTGAAACCGTCATAGGCGCGCTGGATGGCAGCCACGTCCACACCGGTGCCAATAAATCCCGCGGGCCCCGCGCTGAGAGGCGTGGTTGTCTCCAGGACAGCCGTCTGTTTCGTGTATCCCGGTGTATCGGCATTGGCGATATTGTGGCTCGTCGTTTCCAGGGCCAGCTGCTGCGTTCGAAGCGCCTTGGCCCCGATGTCCATGATGCCGAAGATGTTTCCCATAGGATGGTCCTCTCAGTCAGGCCTTCCGGCTCACCATGCGCGGCGCGCCATGGCCGTCGACCAGGCATCCTTTCTCGCCGTAGACGACAAGCTCCGGATCGTGACTCCCCATGATGGAGACAGCCCCCCTGAGAAAAGACAGGGAGCGGCCCACCAGCCGTTCATTGAGTTCAACCAGGCTGGACATGGTGGTGACGAGCCTCCGCAACTCGGACTGGCACTCCATGAGCTGGTTGCGCACGGCGCCCTCTGAAACGGCGACGATGGCGGTGAGCGTCACCTCCCCTCCAGGCAGAGGTACGATCCGCTGCAGGTCATCACTCAAGCCCTGGCGGCTTTCTTCCAGGAGCCGGATTCTCAGTCCGAGTGTTTCCTTTTTCTTTTCTATCTCCTCCAAGGCCTCAATATCCGCGGCCATGAGCGTCTTCTGCTCTTCGGTCATCAGGTCGACGAGAGAACGGTAGAGGACGATTTCTTCCCGAAGGACGTCTACGAGGGATGTGGTCAGTTCTTCTCTACTCACCGGGGATCCCCTCAATACGGCAGGTTTCGCCAATCTCCTTGAGGAGTGCCTCGGCAACGGCCTCGGCCGATAGGTGGTATTCTCTGGATACGATTTCATGGCGGATCCTTGTTACCACGTCCTCCCGACAGTCGGGATGGCGCTTTATCTGCTCAATGAGGGCTTCAATGCTCCCGGCAAAGCGGGAAATCACAATATCCCGCACAGGGAAAACGGGCCGTTTCTCGGGAGCGACGGGCCTCTCTCCCCTTCTCACGGGACGAGTCCCCTTCGCAACTCTTTGATTCTTCCAGATTTTCATGCTGCAACCCTTCTTATGCCTCAGTCCCTGTATCGGCATAAGGGGCTTAAAACTTTAACGGCCATGTAAGGGTGCCAGGCAGGCCTGCCTGGCACCTTGTTGCACGTCTATGAATCAAGCTCCACATACCCCGCGGGGTCGACGGCTTCGCCCCCTTTCCTGACCTCAAAATGGAGATGGGGTCCCGTGGCCCTCCCGGTCATGCCCACATGGGCAATCACGTCCCCTTTTTGGACTGTCTCTCCTTCCTTGCACCCGTTGGATCGGTTATGGCCGTACACCGTTTCGGTCCCATCCTCGTGTCTCAGAATAACGACTTTACCGTATCCCCGCATTTCCCCGCTGAACACAACCGCCCCGTCTGCGGGGGCTCGCACCGGTGTTCCGGCAGGAACCGCGAGATCAATCCCTTTGTGCATCCGCTTCTCACCGGTTATGGGGTCCCGCCGGAAGCCGAAGGGAGAAGAGACGCGGCCCTCCAGGCGGAGGGAAAGTTCCGGATCTTCAGGAAGTACCTTATTGAAGAAGGTTTCCGGCGGCAGCGTCCGGAGCGGCACAACCTTCGACGACAGCGGCGGCAATTCGGAGGGATCCTCCGTTCCGATCTGGCGGTAGATCGCGTCCCCCATGCCGAGACCGCCCCTCTCAGCAAGACGGTTCGCGACCTGCTCGTCCAGCATAGAACGGTAAACCTGTTCAGACCGGCGGTTACCCAAAAACTCCGACTCCTGAACCGTTTCCCGCATGGTCTTGATCAGATAGTAGAGGAGGAACGATTCGAATTCCTGAGCTGCCTTGCGGGCCTCGTCGGCATCGGCGAAACGGCCCTCCTTCACCCCGGCGGCAAGTTTTTCCGTCTGTCCTCCAAGACGGATGAGCTCAAAATCGACGTGAGCGGGAGAAATGGTCTTCATGGGTCGGGCACCTTAGATGATTTGAAGTTCCGCCTGCAAAGCGCCGGCCGCCTTGATGGCCTGGAAGATGGCAATGAGATCGGCAGGGGAGACCCCGATGGAGTTGAGACCCCGGACCACCTCACCGATACTCACACCGCTTTCCACCACCACGAGCTGGCGGTCCTCTTCCGACACCTCGACCTCGCTGTCGGGCACCACCACCGTCACCCCCCGCCCCAGTGGCTGGGGCTGGGACACGCCGAGGCGTTCCTTGATCTGGATACTCAGATTGCCGTGGGAAATGGCTACCGTCGCGATGCGCACGTGTTCTCCCATGACCACCGTACCGGTGCGCTCATTGAGCACGACCCGGGCATAACTGTCGGGATCGACGGTGATCGCTTCCACCCGAGAGAGGAAGGCCACCGGATTGGACGCCATGCCCGGCGGTATGATGATTTCCAGGGTCCCTCCATCGAGGGCCATGGCGGTCTGGGGCCCGAAGGCCTTATTGATCCCTTCCACGATCCGGTTTGCCGTACTGAAGTCAGGCGACCGGAGGGCGGCCCGGAACCGCGTCTGCTGGTGAATGTCCACGGCCACTTCCCGCTCCACCAGGGCCCCGCCGGAAATCATCCCGACTGTGGGATGGTTCTTCTGCA
>CAYUBU010000163.1:0-8730 GCA_964443105.1 uncultured Nitrospirota bacterium | reverse complement strand
CCGTCAATGGCAATGATTGGAGGGTGATATTATGACCGACCTTACCATTTCCATATCACTGCTTGCCGTAATTTTTGCCATGGTAGCGTTTTTCTATGCATCGGTCGGCTTGGGCGGAGGTTCCTCCTATACCGCCCTTCTGGCAATATTTGGGGCAGGCACAGCAACCATCCCGATGATTTCGCTGACCCTCAATGTACTGGTGACTACAATTGGCAGTATTGTTTTTCTATCTCAGAGGCATGCCCGTCTGCGTCTGATTGCGCCATTTCTGATTTCTTCCGTTCCCATGGCATATTTGGGGGGCATGCTGCACCTGCCGAAGATGCTTTTCTATTCGGTGTTGCTGGTTTCTCTGGTCTTTGCCGCCATGCGTATCTATCTTCCGAATAAAACAAAACCACTACCCCTTGATAACCGGGGAAAGTTCCTGCTGGCGCTCGGATGTGGAGCTGTTCTTGGACTTATAGCCGGAATCGCCGGCATTGGCGGCGGCGTGTATCTTGTGCCGCTTATCCTCCTCTTGGGACTGGGGACAGCAAAGGAAGCTGCAGCGTGCGGTGCATTTTTCATCTGGGTCAATTCAGTGGCAGGCCTGGCGGCCCGTCTCCAATACAATGCCATCGACATGACGCCTTTCCTGCCGCTGCTGGCCGCAGTGTTTGCCGGCGGGCTGGCGGGTTCCATCATGGGCTCGGCACGCTTCGCGCCTCGGACCATGGAAAGGATTCTCGGGTCGATCCTGCTGGTGGCCGTTTTTTTTCTGGCGCGGGAAATCGCCCAGGCAATGTGAGTGATGCCAAATGATTTCGATTGGGGAAGCACTGGCAATTATTGAAGAGAACCGACCGGAACCGACGTTGGGGCGGCGCGCGCTGCTGGATGCCCATGGCCGGCGACTTGCCGAGGATATCCGGGCGCCGGAGGCATCACCGCGGTACACCAACAGTGCCATGGACGGCTATGCGGTGCGCTGGTCGGACATCTGTGATGTCCAAGCCGGGCAGCCCGCGGTCCTCTCTATTGCCGGCGAGTCACAGGCCGGTATCCCTTTCACCGGTCAAGCCGGAGCGGGGCAGGCCGTACGGATCAGTACTGGCGCCATGCTGCCCGCAGGGTGCGATACCGTGGTGCGGGTCGAAGACACGGAAAACGGGGGCAAGGAGGTGCGCATTCTTCGGGTTCGTGAATCCGGGCAGGATGTGCGCCGCATGGGTGAAGAGTTTCAGGTCGGCGATCTTCTGCTGACGCGGGGCACGGTTCTGCAGGCGCCTCACCTGGCCCTGTTGGCCGGAGTCGGGATTGGCGAGGTGCTTGTGGTCCAGCCGCCGCAGGTGGCGGTGGTGGTCACGGGCACTGAACTTGTTGGCCCGGGCCAGGAGGCGGCCCCGCATCAGATCCGTGATTCCAACTCGCTGCTCTTGACCGCCGCCGTTCTGCAGGTTGGCGGCGACGTGACCGCCACCCTCCGCGCGGCGGACAGCCTTGCCGAGACAACGGCAGCCATCCGGGAAGCATCTGAGGGGGCCGGCATTATTCTGGTATCCGGCGGCGTTTCCGTCGGCCCCCATGATCATGTCAAGGAAGCGGCCGCAGGGTGTGGGTTTTCGGAGCTGTTCTGGCGGGTGCAGCAGAAGCCGGGCAAGCCCCTATTCGTAGCCAGAAAGGAAGACAGGCTTCTTTTCGGCCTGCCGGGGAACCCGGTGTCCGCTTTCATGTGTTTTATGTACTATGTGCAGCCCGTTCTCCGCAGCCTGGAAGGGCGGGATTTCTCCTGGCGCACGGTGCGGGCACCTTTGACCGGGGCAATCCGTAACAGTAGCAAGCGCACCAATTTCTATCGAGTCAGGATGGAGAAGGGGGCCCAAGGGCTGCGGGCCGAGCTGCTTGGCAAACAGGGATCTCACATGCTGGGTTCCATCGCCGGTGCCGATGGGTTCATTATCGTCGATCCCGGCGGCGCCTATGCCCCGGGAGATTTGGAAACCGTCTATCTTTTCCCCGGGAGGAAATAGGATGAGTCAGGCAGTGGTGGAAGCGGTCTGTATCAGCCGGAAAAAGGGCATGGTGAAGAGGGAAGTCGGTGAAGCGATTCTCCGGGAAGACTGGGGCATTGAAAACGACGCCCACGCCGGCAAGTGGCACCGCCAAGTGTCGCTCCTGGCCGGCGAGAGCATTGACGGGGTCAAGGAAACATTACCGACCCTGAAGAATGGGGCTTTTGCCGAAAACATCATCACCCGCGGCATGGACCTTACAGCCATTCAGGTTGGCGACCGGCTGCAGGTGGGCGATACAGTGATTTTGGAGATCAGCCAGATCGGAAAGAAATGCCATAACGACGGCTGCGCCATCAAAAAGGCTACAGGTGACTGCATCATGCCCAAAGAGGGTCTGTTTGCGAGGGTTGTTCGTGGCGGCCATGTTAAGAACGGTGATCGAATTCAATAACGCATCGTGACCGTATCCAGAAATGCTGGACAACGTACTGGCCCGGATATTGTGTGAGTCAATCTATTACGAGGCTGCATGTGGCAGACTATGCGGCCTCATTCCAAGGTATTTGCCTGATATCCTTGTGAGAGCAAATTCCTTTCATTCAAGTTGCCATGGGCTCTTCCGCTGTCATCAAGTCTTTTTTTTCCTCATAATATTCGCTATTGTAAAAGACACACTTGGTGCAATCGAGATGTTTCATAGCGAAAGTTCCCTGAACCTCGCTTCGGCAAAGCGTTCCAGCCACGTGCGCGCAGCGAGTTCCGTTATTGGGATACGCGGGGCAGATTCCGAACTCCTTTGCATTCGCGCCGCCTTGCTCGCGGCCGCACTCCATGAATTCCCAGCAATTCATTTTACACCTCCTTCGTAGAATGTCTTCGATTGCTTAACAAGCGAAGAGGTTACGGATTTGAAATTGCCCGCCAGGGGCATGAAACGTTTTCCTTGGTAATGTTCACTATTATAAAAGACACACTTGGTGCAATCGAGATGTTTCAGAGCGAAGGTTCCCTGAACCTCGCTTCGGCAAAACGTTCCAGCCACGTGTGCGCAACGGGTTCCGTCATTGGGATACGCAGGGCAAATTCCTAACTCCTTTGCATTCACACCGCCTTGCTCGCGACCGCATTCCATGAACTCCCAGCAATTCATTTTACACCTCCTTGCTTCTGCCCCGAATATGTCACCACCGAATCATTTATGTGGAAGGTTAAATGAACCGAAGCGGCGTTACACAGGACATAGCGTCTCTCTGCCTTCCTCAGTTTTTCAGCATCTTGCCTCTGTTGAGGGGCCGGAGCCTGCTCTTCCTATGGGCAGTCTCAGCCTTCTTGGGAGATCTTTGGAGGTCTTGCAGCGGGATGGAAAGAGTAGGTTTGTTGAAAAGACCGTGAGGTCGCAGTACGGCACCTCCAGACAAAACCCCCCAAGGGCGATAACATACCAGACCATGTCTCATTTGTCAAGAGTGGCGGCCATGCAAAGAGTGAAAAGGGTTCTATAGCTTTTCGCCCGGCTCCTATGGTGTCATTTTCCAAAATCCTGTCCAAAGCCAAAATCCCAGTATCATGACCTTGAAATCAAGCAACTTTTCTGTCTGATTTAGGAGCGCATGGACGGCGATGTGAAAATGTTCTGAAATATCGCGACACCGTTCTTTGCTTCACATTGCCGTTGCCATGGATGAGCAATTCGGAATAGATCCGCAGCGCTTCCCAGTTGTTCTCCGATGCCATTTGCCTGATAAGATCAATGACTTTCTGATCTATGCGCCTTCTTCCGGGTCTTCTATGTCCAGATGATTTTCTCCACCAAATATATTTTGAAAGGTCTTCTCTGGAAGTCGATTAACGTTTGCGGCTTTACGATGATCAAGGTATCCGCCCAATTAGATCAGGCCGTCCTCAACACAACCCAAAACGAACGGTCCATATCAGAAAGCTTGGGGTTGATATTCTTGGCTTTGCAGGCTGCTAAATGCTGGCGGAGGGCGAGATAAACAGTTTTTCAGCAAAGAGATGCCGACTCCATAGAATTCCCGAGCCACTATAAGCTATTGATATTGCGGCGTGGTGGCATTTTGTGAAACGACAGGCTCTCCGAAGGGGGTAGGTCCGTGCCACCATTCGGATGTAATGTGTGCGCTGCACGTAGCCAGTGCTCAGCTTCATGCCCCTTCTTTCTCATTCCTGCCTCCCTACTTTAATCATCCAGATTTTACACAAACCCTGGACCAGTTTTCAGGGGACAGGCCAATTAGTTTCCATCCGGAAACGCCCCTTTTGCGAAATCTCTACGTCGATCTGCGGAATTACTTGTGCGACGTACTCGAGTACGTCTCCGCGTAATTCCTTGATCTCCTTGACCTTTCACAAAATTGGCAGTTTCCGAATTGGAAACAATTTATTGTAACCATCCAGAGGTGAAGCGTCTCCGGATGGACACCAATTACTTGCTCAATAAACTATTATCCACAGGGCTATTGTCGCTACAAGCGGTGCGATAAGACATGCTGCGGCAATAGTTATCAAGAGAAAATCTTTTGAGCGGAATCCAAATATTTCCTTTGGAACAACTATCCTGGGAATTAACTCTAATGCTTTCATGCTCCTTTCCTCTGCACCGCTCAGTGATTTGATTGACGAGAACTTTCCGTTGAACTTCCTCATTTCTGCATTTTCTTTCATGATGTCACCCCTCTTTCGGTGTCGGGTTAATATCCAAGGACAGAATCTTGAGTCCCTCTCCAATAGATAAAAGAATAAGAGCCAGTCTCTGCGATGGCCCATCGCCTTTTCTGAGGCGGTACCTTGGGAAACGAGAACAGTTCGCTTTTGGAAGCGTATCAGACGCAACTCCCAAATCAGATACGTCCTTTGCCGCCTGGCAAGCAAAGCCGAGCCCATCAAAGGTTTCCTTCGGCAGCTCGGCCATCTCTCACTTCCCCAGACTCAAGAGATCGGCCGCTTTCCGTCCCGTTCTCGCGGGCGGTTTGGCTTGTTGGGATTTGTCCCCTAATTAAAGCACATCCTGAGAGGTTGTCTGTAGGTGTTTGTCTCATTTTGCTCTGAGAGTTTGTCCAATTCTGCTGTGAGAGCTTGTCCTACGAAGGCTGAAGCGTGGCCGGTTGTATGATGGCTCTCGGCGTAGAAAGGGGCAAATTCGGTTCTTTTGCGAGAGTCCGCCCTGAATACGAGCCTGATGTTCGGGCGGCGCTATAGGACGTATCTATTGGTGGTTTTTTGCTTAGAAAAGACTGTTGTCCCGACATGGGCGCCAGCCTTTTCTGTGCTAAGCGTGAAGATTAGCCGCTTCTGTAACTCGACGGTCGACCATGAAATAAGGATGCGCTCCCAGGCTGTGTCGATGCCCGGGGGAGGGTAGGAGTTTCCGAGGACCGCCCCGCTAGAAGTTTCACCTGTAATGAAGTAAAGTGCGACGCAGAAGGAAACCGGCACTATACCCTAGTGGGTTTATATCATAACATCGCAAACTAGAAAAATATCATAAGATCGCAAACTGATTGCCAATTCGCCTAGACTGCTTCCAAAAACATTTGGAAGGGGCCACGGGCGATGAAGAGCGAAAATGAATACGAGAAACGCTGCAAAGCAGTACAACTCTACCATGAGGGAATGAAATTTAATGAGGTACTCCGGGTTGTGCAAAGAGGCCGTTTCTGGCTCTCCAAGTGGCTCAGACGCTATGAAGAAGATGGGATGGACGGTCTCAGAGACAAGAGCCGTACACCCAGGAAGGTGTGGAGAAAGACTCCTGAGCCGATGGCCCGCAAGATCCTTGCAATGCGGGCTGAGTTGGAAACTCACCGGAGTCGCCGTTCGGCCTTTGCTGGAATCGGAGCGGAGGTTATCCAATGGGAGCTCACGCAAAGAGGGACTAAGAACGTCCCTTCCATCGCGACGATATCGAGAATTCTTGCCCGACACGGCAAGACCAACAAGGCGAAGCCAACAAACAAGAATTCCCATCAGCCATATCCCTATCCCCGAGCCGAGAAACCGGGAGATCTCCACCAGACCGATCTCGTGGGTCCTCGACATCTCAGAGCAGCCCACGGGGCCATACGCTTCTACTCCTTCCATACCGTGGATGTTGCGGGGCATGCGGTCTTTGCAAGCCAGTTCGCCAACAAGCAGAGCATATCCCTGTGCAGGCATTTGGTCGAGACATGGAAAAACCTGGGGATTCCAGAGGTTGCCCAGTTGGACAATGAGATGGCCGCTTCCGGTGGAGGACGCTATCAGTACAGCATCTCCCAGGTCATCCGGCTCCATCTGCTTCTCGGAATCCATCTGGTATTCATCCCCCAGGGAGAACCCGGCCGAAACGCCGCCGTTGAGAGCTTCAATGCCCTCTGGCAGAAAAGAGTGCTTCAAAGACATCGCTGCCCAACCCTGCAGGCTCTTAAACGAACAAACCAGAGGTTTCTGGA
The DNA here is from genome assembly GCA_964443105.1 of uncultured Nitrospirota bacterium. GTDB lineage: Bacteria > CG2-30-53-67 > CG2-30-53-67 > CG2-30-53-67 > CG2-30-53-67 > CAYUBU01. The sequence continues at coordinate 2,279 of CAYUBU010000163.1, read as the reverse complement.
CTATTACCATTACGGGAAACCCCACAGAGGGCTTACCCAGAAAGAACATAAGACACGATTCCCTGGGGAACTCAGAGATCGCCTCTGGAAGTCCTTTACACACCTGCCGAAAACATTCAGCATCGAGAGCTATACCAACGCCAAAGGCTCCCTCAACCTCCCTGTTTCGAGAGGGAAAGTCTCCTTTGTCAGGAAAGTCGACTCTCATGGAAGAGTCGAAGTCAACGGCTTCCCCTATTTCATTAGAAGAAGCCTTGAAGGCCAATATCTTATTGCTACGATTTATACCCATAGAAGAAAACTCGTCATCAAACAGGACCAGAAGATTGTTAAATCTTTTCATTTCCCTATTCCGAACAAGATTGTTGCTCCATTGCTGTCGCAAAATATTACACGTACCAACCTTTAACAGTTTGCGATGTTATGATAATCCTGAGCATTAAAAATCAGTTTGCGATGTTATGATAGCAACCACCTAGTGAAAGCAAATTCTAATTATTTGAGGCCGTTTTATAATACCCTAGTGCAGTATCATCGTGGAAAATAAATTCTATTTGAAGGATACTGCAAAATGGAATGCTGCACGAAGCCACACAAGCTTGCCTGTCGGCAGACAGGGATTACTGCGGGATTGATCTCGTCGATGCGGGCCTAAAGAGATGCCCCGCTCGTTTCAGGCTTCACACAATCCGGGTCAGCGCTGTCGATCAGTTTATCACAGTCATTGTCGATTCCATCAGTACATGAAACTTCAGTATCAGGCTCAGTGGGCGCACAGGTCCCTGAACCACCCCATATCGTTGAAACCATGATATACGGATAGGACATACCGGTGTTCAGCCATGCCTCGAGCATTGTCATGCCTTCCTTCGCAAGGAAAGGAACAGAGCCGTCGTTCGCCAGATAGAGGAACTGGATATACTCCCAGCTCGCAGACTGGAACAAGAGTTTTATCGTGGCAGAGTCTGCGCCGGCAGGAGGATTCAGGGTGATTTCATCCCAATAGTTATAGGTACCGCCGATTCCGGGGTTCCCGTACTGGTCTGCAGGGACGGGCAGGCAGTTTCGCTTCTTGCATTCATCATAGCTCATGCCGTAGGGCGGTATACGGTTATCATTGATGATCTTGTTATTGAGCACGAAGTGGAAGGTCTTTTTATGGGGTCCCTGCTCACCGTTTGCCAGTTGCCCCATCGTAGGGCCTGGCGCACCAGTGTAACGATCGTAGCTCAGAATGATGGGTTCGTAGTGAGCCCGATTGATTGAAATGAGCTTTGCTGCCCAGTCCTGTGAAATGCTCGGCCTGGACTCATAGATCTTGGTATTCGGATCATGGAGGTCTAGTATCGATTCGACCTGAACCATCTGAGCATTGGCCGGATTCTTTACCATGACCGGTTTTCCGTCATCGTCAACGAGCGGTCCATAGGCCCCGTCCTCCCGCAGTAGATTGCCACCGGCATCATACCACCTGATGTTGAGCCACATGCGCCTTCCTTCGGGATATCCGGTGATGAGTTTGTGCCCTGTCAGGTTGACCACCTTCAGGACATTTCCGTTGATCGATAAAGAAGCGGAATTTTCCAGAACAACCTTTGCACGGGCAGCCCCTTCAGCCCATGACTGTATCTGAAAGTCTTTGAGTCCCTCTGAAAACCTTAGTTTATCCCTGGAATAAAGATACTGCAGGGCGGAAGGAATCCAATAGCTGCCGCCCGTCATGTCATGGAGCGGAAGATCCGTGCGTCTGGTCCCGACGACATTATTCCCAATTCCGATGGCGGGAGGCAAGTGACAACTCTGACAGCTGAAATAGCGAGGCGTTCCATCCGCATAATTGCCTCCCATTCCCGCAAGCTGTGCAGAATCATAAGACCTCCGGATCGCTCCAGCCTGAAGTTCAGCGGGAAGGGTTGAGTAATCTGAGACCAGTGTTTGAGAAAGCAGCCCTGCTTTGTACTCACTGTATGTCCTCTCCACAATGCCGTATTTGTACGGGGGGTTATTGAAAGCAGCCTTTAAATCAACTGGGGTCCCAAGAACGCCGCTGAACGTCCCTGGATCGAGAGGAATCTGGGCACCGTTATTGGGTGCCAGGTCGCCAACGGCGGGGTTGGAGACATCGTGGCACGTCCCGCAGAAGTCTACATCCCGGTGGAACCTGGACTTCTTTGCCGGATGGGCAGCATTAAAGCCCCTCGCAGGACCATCCGGACTCGGCCTCCCTTCATGGACGGCATATAGTCTCTTCGGATCATACGGACCCAGCCTCCCAACCT
>CAYUBU010000162.1:0-2549 GCA_964443105.1 uncultured Nitrospirota bacterium | reverse complement strand
CGGGCGTCCGCCGGCGTATCGCCGTCATAGGTAAAGGTGGCGATGGGCGCTTCCAGCGCTTTGATGAGAGAATGGAGTTCATGAAACTGGTCCTGGGATAGAGCCTTGGTGGGGAAGAGATAGAGGGCCCGGGCCTCACCGTCCTCCAGAATCGAACTGAGCACCGGCACGTTGTAGCAGAGGGTCTTGCCCGAGGCCGTCGGGGTCACAATGACCACGTTCTTTCCCTCGCGGATCAGATCGACGGCCTGCCGCTGGTGGGAATAGAGCTGACCGATCCCCCGTTGTTCCAGCTCCTGCCGCAGTCGGTCGGGCACCCAGTCGGGGAAGTCGGCATACCGCCCTTCCCTCCTGGGCAGGATCTTCTCGGCGGTAAACCGCCGCGAAAAATCCTTCCGGGCCCGCCATTTCTCCAGAATCGTCTCGACTTCCATCTCTGCCTCTTATCGTGCATTCGGGCTTCTTCCCGGGCACACACAGTCTACACAAAACGGCCGGTAATGAAAAGGGGGAAGATCCGATCGGGCGGTAGTCTTCTGCCAAGAGCCTTGACCAAGTGGGGCGAAGGTGAAGTGAGGATCCGGGCCTGTCCCCAAGATTGCCTCAGGCGAGGGTGTCCCCGGAGCAGACACTAAGCGGAGCGCCGTGGCGCGGGGGGGAGCTCCCGAGCCTGGCCCAACAAGCTGTGCCTGTCCCCAAATCTTCCAGACGACAACACGCTTCCCTTTCACTTCCGTTATCGCGGCGAAGGACGGATCGTAGAAGGTGTGCTCTCGTATCAGGTCCCGGTCGGCTAGGGTTAGCGGCACCGGCACCTTTGAGCCAGCCGGAATTTTCTTTTTCATTTCAGCTCCTTCGTATAAACATGGGGCAGACAAAGTCCAATCTCCCCCACCTTCACTCGTCGGGACCTCGATGGGCCGTCGCATCTTCGTCAACCCAGTCCTCTTCCTCCCATATCATGCCCTTGCGGCCGGGGACCTTCCTCACGGGACCGGGGCGATAGGTTGTGCACGATTTCGGCCCGTAGCAGAACGTTTCAACACGATATCGTTTCTGTTCTGGCCTCCAATGATCGATAATCATTTCTACTGTCATCCTGCATCCCCACAGGCAGCTTGTGCAATGGGTATTGTACGTCCGCATATTCAGGCGCCGGTGCCCCCGCTGTCGGTAAACAGAAAGTTCCGGTGGAGCACCATGCCATGGTGGCGGCGCTTGATTATCGTGCTTGGCCTGCCCATGGACCTGGAATTTGCTCACCTTGTAGTACTCGGCCGGCTCAGTTCTCGGGTGCGCTGCAGGCAGACACTCGCCGCCAACACGGAATCCTACGGCAATGCGATGTTTGGTCTGAAGCGCTTTGCCAATACCCACGGTGAAGTCCTTACGTTCTTCACTGATCTGGCCACGAATCCCCAGCACGTAGCCGAGGTAACTGTGTGAGCGTTGGTCAAAGGATCGGAGTAGCCGAATCCTCGGCTGTACGCCAATGACTTCCCCCTCAAAGTGTATTTTTTCGTTCACCATCATCGACAAAACCCCAATCTTCAAATTCATCATCAAACAACTGGAACCCATATTCATCATTCCAGAGTTCCTGCTTCAGGAGTTCATATACATTGAAAACAATAGGGCATACGGAACAGTTGGAACAAACCTGGATAAGGCGGAATACGGATTCATCCTGCATCAGGTGGGGATAGGAGCGGCAGTCGTGGGGCCGGGCGGCGTAGACCGCACATGAATTATCTTTTAAGAACGGGCACGGTATAGACTGGAAATAAAACCCATCCTCCTCTTTATCCTCCACAACGTACTTCCTGACAAAACTATCCCAACCAATCCCCAGATGAGTCGCCAATCGTTCGATATCCTCAGACTGTAGAACAGGGCTAACCTTCTTGCAGCAATTCGCACACTGAAGGCAATCAATTTGACTTGAAACTTGCCGGGTCAGGCGATGCACCACGGCATCGATCTGCTCTACGGACAAGTCACAGCCTTTCAAGAAATATCGAAATTCCCAATTGGCATCTTCTTTTTCCGCTGCCAGAGTTTCAACCCGTTTTACATTCCTTTCAATATTCATATCCCTCATCCCTGGTCGATTGAACCATTCGCTCTATTACCTTGGTCCCACTCCCCGCGAGAGTCGCCTCCTGGCGGATCTGAATAGGATGCACAAATGCTACTCAACCCAAAATACGCTGTCAAGCATTTGCTAATCTCGGAAAACTTTGGGCAGCACTCTTGGGGCAGGAAAGCTGGCTGCCGAGTCATAAGTTATTCATTTTAGTGGGGATATTTGGGCCTTAGGAGAACTTGTGGTGTAGGAAACTTTCTCCACGACTTAAATACTGTAACCAAATGTATTTAATAGACTTTCTTGTACGGAAAAGTGTTGGTGGAGGCGGCGGGAATCGAACCCGCGTCCGAAAATGGGACCAGCTGTGCCTGTCCCCGAACCGTGCCCTAAAAGCCGCTTCTTGCCTGCCTCCAAAAACGTCTTGCTCCACTTGTAATACATGGTGGTATGGATACCTTCA
>CAYUBU010000161.1:0-6484 GCA_964443105.1 uncultured Nitrospirota bacterium | reverse complement strand
AGCCCTCGCCGCGATTATGCTGGCGGCCGCTGGCCTCTTACTGCTCGGCGCAGCACCTATAGCCGGAGGCGGGGAAGTTACGGCGGATCGAATTGCTTGCGGCGACCCAAGCCGATCGGGACGCCCATGCGCCGGCCCTGCTGCCTCAATGAATGAAAAGGAGAACGATTCCATGAAAATAACAACGGTTCAATCTGTCGCTGGTACGTCGATCCAAGGGATGCCAACTTCGGCGTCCGGAGTCACAAGGTCTGCCACCTTCGCCATGGGCTGATTCTGGGGGCCCGACTCCCGGTTCGGGAGTCTTCCCGGTGTGATTCGCACCCGTGTGGGATATACCGGCGGCACGATCGCAGACCCGACTTATACCAGGCTTTATGATCACAGCGAGGCCATACAGATCGATTACGATCCGGCCCTGATCTCCTATGAGAAACTGGTAGAAATTTTCTGGGAGAGTCATGACCCAGCATCACAACCCTGGTCAAAGCAATACCGGGCCGCCCTCTTCTACCATGACGAGGAGCAGAAAGGGATCGCGCTGGAGACGAGAGACCGGCTGGCAGCCAAACTGAAGGGGAAGGTGCGAACCGAAATTCTCCCGGCTTCCGAGTTCTACAGAGCCGAGGACTATCACCAGAAGTACAGGCTCCGGAATCATCGGGCCCTGATGGCCGTATTCAACAATCTCTATGGCGACAGTGCAGCCTTTACCGACTCCACAGCCGCGGCCCGGTTGAACGGGTACCTGGGAAGCCACGGCACTCTCACGGACCTGGAGGCCGAACTTAAAAACCTCGATCTCCCCGATGGCGCCTACGAAAAACTGATGACCGTTGTCTCGGGGAAACGGTGAGAACAAAAAAGGGGTCAGGCCCCTTTTTGAGAAATTGAGGGAGAAACAATCATGACAATAATGACAACGAGGAACGACATACTGAGAAGCTCAACCATTGCGGCAATCGCCCTGCTTGTTTTTGGCGCTCAATTCACGGCCCACCAGGTGGCGGCTGCCGATGAGGCGAAGGCCGTATTCGGGGTCGCATGATACGGCGTCGGCAAAGGGGCCCTGGACGGGCTCGACGGCGTCCATAAGGTGACGAGCGGATTCCGCGGATTGACGGAGATTAACACAGTCATCTACGATCCCTCACGTATCACCGTTGAGACGATGGAGCAAGCACTGAAGGATGCAGGCACCTATCGAAAAACCCTGCGGCGAGAATAGCGCAGTGAACTATATTTGATGAGGTAAAACATGATGAAAACTCTAGGCATTTTTCTGACATTCACACTATTGATGATACTCGCATTCACCCTGCCCTCCCGTGATCAATCGGACGCCATGTCCCACGATTCGGGCCAGGAGAAAGCCACCTTTGCCGGGGGATGCTTCTGGTGCATGGAAAAACCCTTCGAGGCCCTGGACGGCGTCCTATCGGTCACCTCCGGCTATGCCGGCGGCACCACCAAAGATCCGACCTATAAGAACTATGGCGCCGGCGGTCATCTGGAAGTCGTGGAGATCGTCTTTAATCCGGACAAGGTCTCCTACAAAAAACTCCTGGACGTCTTCTGGAGACAGATTGACCCCACCGACGCCGGCGGACAGTTTGTCGACCGGGGCAAAGAGTATAGCACGGCCATCTTTTATCATAACGAAAGCCAGAAAGGTCTCGCGGAGAAATCCCGGCAAGAGCTGGAGGAGCAGAACATCTACGGGAAACCGATCATCACGCCGATTCTACCGGCTCCTGTATTTTATGCCGCCGAGGATTACCATCAGGACTATTATAAGAAAAGCCCGCTGCGCTACAAATTTTACCGCAGCCGGTCCGGTCGGGATAAATTCCTCGACAAGATCTGGGGCAAAGATAGAAAGGAAGGAAAACACGCTATGGCAGAGTTAAAAGAGAAACTGACACCTCTACAGTACAAGGTGACTCAGGAGGACGGCACGGAGCCGGCCTTTTCCAATGAGTTATGGAACAACAAGAAGCCGGGGCTCTATGTCGATATCGTCTCTGGTGAACCCCTGTTCAGTTCGACTGACAAGTTCGACTCGGGCACAGGGTGGCCCAGTTTTAGCAAGCCACTGGTTCCCGAGAATATCATCGAGAAGAAAGACTCCAAATTTTTCATGGTTCGCACCGAAGTGAGAAGTAAGGAGGCCGATTCCCACCTGGGCCATGTGTTCGATGACGGTCCGGCGCCGACCGGTCAGCGATACTGCATCAACTCGGCGGCCCTCCGATTCATCCCCCTGGAAGATCTGGAGAAGGAGGGATACAAGGAATTCATGAAACTCTTTGAGAAATAGTCTCCCCAGGGAAATCGGTTCTTTATTTCTGCCATGGGGAGTGTGGGCATCGTTGCCAAAAACCAAAAAGGGGCCTGACCCCTTTTTGGTTTTTTTTTGCTTCGTGGCTCGCATTGACATCAGCGTAACCAATACTTGACTCCAACCCCGGGGCACAGTAGACTTCCACTGTTCCATTCCAAATTTTTGAATAGAACTGGGCAGCAGAACCAAAAAGGGGCCTGTCCCCTTTTTGGTTTACAGGGAGATCGGTTGTGTCTTTTCAGACTCTCTACCAGGATTCATCGAAAAAGCTGGCCGCATGGATTGGGGAACTGGGCACAAGAATTAAGAGCCTGCCCGGTACAGAAGGGGCCAATCAAACGGACAAGGGTGAAAACGGCTCTGCCGTAAAAACGATCCCCGTTGGAGCACTCCCCCGGTGGCAGGAGATGGAGGCACGGCTGTCGGAACTGCCGGCGCAAACCTCGGAGATTCTTTCTCCGACCCCACTGGACGGCGGAAGCCCTCTCTTCGCGAAGCGGGAGAAGGAGTTGGAGATTCTGGAAGCCTCTTTTCGTCGCTGGCAGGAAGGACGCGCCCAGATGATCGCTGTCGTGGGGTCTGATGGGTGCGGCCGGACCTCACTTCTCAATCGATTCCAGACGGAAATCGCGGGTTCCGCACCGGTTACAGCCTTCACACTGGATCGCAGGGTGGGTACGGAAAGAGAGCTGGCCGAGCGAATTGGGTCCCCTTTCGAGCCCACAGAAGCGTGCACCTCCACCGGCGACCTGATCAACCTGTTGTCCCGGCAGGAAAGACAGGTCCTTATCGTAGACGATGCCCAATACCTCATGCTGCGGACACCCCAGACCCTGGGCGTCATGGAAAACTTTATCTCGCTACTCCTGGCCACTGGGGATCGTTTTCTCTGGGTTCTCAGCTTTACAATACAATCGTGGCGTCGACTGGATCAGCTCTATGGTCTGAGCCGCTACTGTACCGACATGGTGACTCTACCCTGTTTTGACAAGGACGCCGCTCTTGAGGCTCTTCGTATGCGCCTGGAAGCAACCGGTCTGGCCCTCGCTTATGAGGGGGAAAATCCCGCCGATCTCGATCCCGCAAGCAGCGGACCCGATGGAACGGGGAAAGATCCTGAAAAGGAGAAGGAAGAGAGTCTTGCCGACTGCCTGCTCACGGGCCTCTACAACCTGAGCCGGGGAAATATGGGGGCCGCACTCTACTACTGGCACGCCTTTACCGCTTACGATCCCGATAAGAAGGTGCTGTTGCTCCTGCCCATGGGCGAGATCGATTACTCGGCTGTCAAAAAACTCGACCTGGATCTTCTCTTCTCTTTGGGCGAACTCCTGGTGCACGGGCCGCTCACAGTCCGGGAACACGCCTGTATTTTTCAGCGGGGCCTCACTCAAACCCGTCACCATCTCGAATTTCTGACGCACCAGCGGATTGTGGAAAAATCAGGATCCGACGGCGACGGTCGGGAGGCGGTCTATGCCGTCGATTCGGTTTTTTATATTCCCCTCGCGTCGGTTCTGGAATCGGCTCATATTCTTTACTGAGGCACGGTCCAATGGATGAAAATCTGGTCAAGGAATTCGCCAAACTTTTTTCAATCGGTCAATTTGTCAAGATTGGCCTGGTTCTCCTGTTTGCCTGGGGAATCGGCCGGGGCCTGAAGACCCTCGAAAAACGTCTGGCCCAGCAGTTTAACCGCTACCGCCTCCAGATCGCCCGGATCTTCCCCTTCATCCGCCTCTTTGTCTGGCTGCTGGCCCTGGGGTTTATTCTTTTTCGGATTATCCGCCCCTCGGAGAGTGTGGCCCTGGCCGTTCTCGCCTCCAGCGGTATCGCCATCGGGCTCGCCGCTCAGGATCTGATCCGAAACGCCTTCTCCGGGATGATGATGCTTTTCAACCCCCCCTACCGCGTCGGAGACATGGTCCGGGTGGGCGGCCATTACGGGGAGGTGATAGATCTGAACCTCATCGTCACCCGACTGAAGACCTTCGATGACGACACGATTTTCATCTCCAACAGCGAGGTCTTCAGGCAGCCCGTCTCCAATGCCAATGCCGGGGAGCTGACCGAGATGGTCGTGGTCGACCTCATGCTTCCGGCCACCGTGGACATTGCCGAAGTCAAGAAGATCGCCCGGGATTCGGCCGTCTGTTCGCCCTATACCTATCTGAAGAAGCCGATCTCCATCGTGGTGGAGGACCATTTTGATCACGCCTTTTTGACCCGATTCAAGATCAAGGCCTATGTGGTGGATGTGCGGCTCGAACGCCGCCTGGCCAGCGACATCATTGAGAGAGCCAAGACCGCACTGCTGAGCCGAGGGATTCTCACAGCCGAAACGGCGGCTCAATTCCAGGGGAAATAACGGCTTCTTCCCCCGAGAAAGCCCTCTTTCTTTGCCCCGGTTTTTCTTTCACCTTGCAGACCTGACTGGCCCTTTTGGCCCCTTCAAAAAGGCCTTGTGAATCGCTTGACGAGGGTCAGGACCGGTGCTATAGTCCCCATCATTTTACTCATGTTTCTTCCCGCACTTCAGGGACCCGGCGATGTCAAGAAAAGGCGGGCGACGGCCCGGGACCGGACGGGAAGGAATACTTTTCTGCAATCCCGCAACAAGCGGCGTGCAGACTGAAGGCAAAGGAGCAAGTTGTGAAAAACCTGAAATACAGCAAAAGACTTGCAGTAACAGTATTGATTCTTCTGGGCTTGACCGCCTGTGCAGGCCCTGCCCGGTTGTCCCGTTCCACAATCCTGGAACAAAACAGCGGTATTGCCGAACTCCAGAGGCGCCTGGCCAACGCTGAAAGCAGCGGCGTCAACTATCTTGCACCGGAAGGGTTTAAGGCTGCAAGAAGCAATTTTGAAGAGGCCGTTGCCAGTGCCCAACTCAAAGAAGATTTGGAAGCCGAGCAGTGGATCAAACGGACCAAGGAGAGACTTGACAAGGCGGAGATCAACGCCAATACAAGCCGCCACATCCTCGAAGAGGCCCTCATCAATCGGGACCGCGCCATACGCGCAGGCGCACCGACGCTGCAGAAGGAATCCTTCGGCTGGTCGGAAAAGGAATTGCAGGCCGTGACAAGGTTGATTGAAGAAGGGAGTCTCGAGGAGGCCAAGAGACGACGGCCGAAGCTGATTCGGGATTATGCACAGCTGGAGTTGATGGCCCTCAAGGGCGGCACTGCCCAGGACGCCAGAGCGGCTCTCGAGCGTGCCAGAGCCGAACGGGCTGACAAATACGCCCCCAAGACCTTCCGCCTCGCCGAAGAACAGCTGCAGCTCTCCGTCTCTGTTCTGCAAGCGAACAGGAGTGATCGGGAAAAGGCCAACGCCCACGCCCAACGGGCCATCGCCTTTGCCGAGAAGAGTCTTCAGGTGACGGAACTGGTCAAGGATTTTGACCGCCGGGATTTCACTCCCGAGGACACGGTCCTCTGGTATCAGGAGCAGATTTCAACCATCAGCCAGCCGCTCGGGACCCCGGTGGCTTTCACCCAGCCCAACCGGACGCTGGTGCGCGGGCTCCGGGAGACTATCGACAACGTGGTGAAAACAAACGACGATCTTCGCAGCCAGCTGCAAGTCCGTGACGCCAAAGTAGAAGAGCTGCGCTTGGCACAGGTGCAGGAAAGGGAAGCCGTAGAGCGCCGGGACCAGGAAGTCCGACAGCGCTTCGATTACGTTAACGGATTGTTCACCCCGGAGGAAGCCAATGTCTACCGCCAGCGTCAGAATGTGCTCCTGTCGGTCCACGGTTTCTTCTTCGCACCGGGGAAAACGGAAATCGAAGCCCAGAACTTCGCGCTTTTGAACAAGATCAACGAAGCGATCAAGCAGTTCCCGGGATCCCGCCTGGAGATCCTGGGTCATACCGACTCAACGGGGAATGCGGATACCAACCTCACCCTCTCGGAAGGACGGGCCGTCAATGTGGCCAGATTCCTGACGGAAACCGGCGGCGTCGATCCCGAAAGAATCGCGGTGAAGGGCTTGGGCGAGGAAAAACCTCTGGCCAGCAATGAGACGGTAGAGGGAAGGGCCCTCAACCGTCGTGTGGAAGTGCTGATCGTCAACCAGTAGAGAGGCAAGGTGCCAGGCGGGCCTGCCTGGCACCTTTATCCTTACACAACGGCG
>CAYUBU010000160.1:0-8870 GCA_964443105.1 uncultured Nitrospirota bacterium | reverse complement strand
CCCTCCCCGATGCCCTGTTGCGGCCCGGCGACCGGCTCCGGGTCAACGACACACCGGAAAACCTGAAGGAATATGAAAAGGTTCTCGGCGCCGTACTCTATTCCGGAGAAGTACCTGTGGATGCGGAGCACCCGTTACGGGCCAGCAATGAGCAGGTGGCGGAAATCGTTGTCTACCAGGGATCTCCCCTGGCCGGATCCACATTGAATGAGACCCGGTTTGTCGATCGCTACAAACTGGTTACCCTGGCGCTCCACCGGGCAGGCAGAAGTCCCGTAACCCTTGAGACCAGTCTCGGCAACGTGAGACTCAAAACGGGAGACGTGCTCCTGGTGCAGGGTACCCAGGAGCAGATCGCCCAGCTGAAGAAGAGCAGTGAGCTGCTTGTTCTCGACGGAACCACGGATCTGCCCCACACGAGCAAAGCCCCTCAGGCCCTGGCAATTATGACAGGGATCGTCGCCCTGGCCGCTTTCGGTATACTGCCCATCGCCATCAGCGCCGTCGGGGGTGTCCTCATGATGATTGGGACCGGATGTCTCAGCTGGCGGAACGCCACCCGGGCACTGAGTGCCCAGGTAATTTTGATCATCGTCGCAAGCCTGGCCCTCGGTAAGGGCATGCTTCATACGGGAGCCGCCAATTATTTGGCCCACCTGTTTCTTGCAGCCATGGCATGGGCGACGCCACCGCAGCTGCTCAGCGGCCTGATCCTGCTCATGGCCGCCCTCACCAATGTGGTCTCCAACAACGCCGCCGCGGTCATCGGCACCCCCATTGCCGTTGGTATCGCCCAGCAAGCGGGGCTTTCTGCCGAACCCTTCGTGCTGGCCGTTCTCTTCGGGTCGAACATGAGCTATGCCACACCCATGGCTTACCAGACCAATCTACTGGTGATGAATGCCGGCGGCTATACCTTTGCCGATTTTTTGCGGGTCGGAATACCCCTGACCATCATCATGTGGGTTGCCTTCTCATGGCTGCTTCCCGTTCTTTATCTCGCTTAAAAGATAAGATCTTCGGCAATGGGAGTCAGCTGACTCCCGCGGGGTCATGGGCAGGCTACCCCGTCCACTTCGAACGGCGGGCACGATCACCCATGGGGGCAAGCCTTCAACCCGCGCTGCAGATCGGGATAGACCAGCTGTATCCCCAGTTTTTGAACCATACGCCCGTTGTCGATACGCCGGGATTCACTGAGATAGGAGACCATGCCGGGACTCAAACGTTTCCGGGCTTCCTCCAGGGATATGGCCGGCGGCCTGGGAAGGCCGAAAAAATCGGCCACCTGGTAGAAGTAGTCGGTCATGGTTGAGGGCTCACCGTCACTGACGTTGTAGACGCTGCCCGCCTCCCCCCGGCGGGACGCCGCCACGCAAACCCGGGCCAGGTCGTCGGCATGAATGCGATTGGTAAAGGGCGCTTCCTCTTCCCGCAGCACCGGTTCACCCCGGCGCAGCCGTTCCAGCGGCAGCCTGCCGGGCCCGTAAATACCCGGTACCCTGAGAATCACCCAGGGCAGGTTAAACTCGTCGGCCCGGCGCCGAAGGCCCTGCTCCGCGGACAGACGGCGTCTCGCCCGGTCCGTACCCGGCTGCGGGCGCCGCTCTTCGGTGACCCACGCGCCCCCGCAGTCCCCGTAGACCCCGGTGGTGCTGATGAGAACGATTCGTGCCGGCAGATTTCGGGCCGTCAATGTGTCGAGAAAAGCCTTCATGCGTGTGTCGATCACGCCCATGGCGGGGGGTGGCGCAAAGTAGTACAGTACCGAGTCCGCCGTCGGCAAACCGGTTAGAGTCACAGGCTCATCGAGATCAGCCCGGATCGGTTCAATCCCGCCGGACCTCAGACGTTCTGCACTCCCCTCGCTCCTGGCAAGCCCCATGACCCGGCTGCCGTCACCCTTCTCCAATGCAGCGACCCGCTCTCCTATATCGCCGCAGCCGATGATCAAAACATTCTTCATAAGACAGCTCCCTCCCGTTAATTCCGCTCGCTTCCCGTTCAAGCCCGGAGGCAACGGGGTGCCAGGCAGGCCTGCCTGGCACCCTTACCCCTATTCAAAGCTCACAAAGGCTTTGGGGTCCACCTTCCGGGCAATCCGGGCCGGCAGGAATCCGGCCAGCAGCGTGGTGAGGAACAGAATCAAAGTCAAGACCCCGAGCAGGCCATAGGGTGCGGAGAACCCGACCTCCCATCCGAAAGAGATCTTGTTCACCACGTGAATAATGACCATGGAAATAAATGGACCCATGAGTACACCCAGGCCGATCCCCGCGAGGCCCACCAGACCGGCTGAAATGACGATGGTCCCGGTGATCTGATTCCAGCTGCCCCCAAGATAGCGCAATACCGATATCTCCCGTTTTCTCTCAAAGACCAGGATCAGGAGCGTGTTAATGACTCCGATCAGGGAAACCACAATCGCGATCAGTTCAATGGCGTAAGTGACGGCAAAACTCCGGTTGAAGATCGTCACGATCTCCCTTCGGAGTTCTTCGTTGTTCACAATCTCCAGGGAATAGCGATTGAGCAGATCTGCTTTGAGCTTTCGGACAAAGCCGTCGACATCCTGGCCTTGCCTTACGAAGACCGTGAGCTGGGTCTCATCGTCCAACCCCCAGAATTCCTGCAGCCACCGGCGATCGAGGTAGATAAAGCCGGAGGTAGTGGAGTAGCTGATGGCTCTATTTCGGACGGTGAACGTCTTCGGGCCCTGGGGCGTCTCCAGTTCCATGGTCTCTCCCGTCTGCAGATTATACTTGATCCCCAAGTAGTCCGATATGGAGACTTCCCTTTTTACATCCAGTTGACTCAGGCGGGACTTCTCCGTCTGGTCGAGATAATCGGGATCCCCATGCTTGGCCCAGACTTCCGTCGACCCGAACCCCGCCACGATTTTTTTCCCTTGGTAGTCCAGTTCCAGGGCACGGAAACGCCCCACGCTTTCCACTTCCGCCATTGCCGCAATCTGCTCCGCCAGTTCCTTCGGTATGGCGTGAAAACAATAGTTGGAGGTACAGGAAGCCGGTTTGATATAGACATCGGCAATCATGTAGGTGTTGATCCAGTCCTGGAGCGAACGTTTCATGGAATGGATGGAACTCAGGAGCGCAACAATGAGCGATGTACTGATGGCAACGCTCATGAGAGCAATGGAAAAACGGTAAAGACTGCCTTGCATATCGTTGATGGCGATTCGCCCGGTCACCGCAGCCCACCCCTTCACTGGCCGATCAAGGATCTTGAGAAAAAGATAAAGATAATAGGGGGCGCAGAGGGTGCAGCCGAAAATAAAAACGAGTATGCCGCCGTAGGCCAGGTAGGGAAAGTCAGAAGCCGTGCTCCGGTAGCCCCGATAGGCAATCCAGGCGCCGAAAAAAACGCAGGCCGCACCGGCGGCGAAGAGTGCGCGGTAATGAGGCCGGTACTGCTTCTCCATGGCGCCTTCCCGCACACTGGCGTTGGGCCGGACCCGGGCGGACTCGAAAGCCGGCAGGAGGGAGGCCACAAAGGACACCGCCACCCCGAGGAGAACCGCCATCATGCCGTCCTGACCGGTAATGAGATAATCAGAAATGGAAATGGTTCTAAAAATAGTCGATACGGTCTTTTCCACGGCGGCCACGGAAAAATAGGCGAACACTTGACCGAGCACGACGCCGATCAAAGATCCGATCAGGCCCAGAAGGACGCCCTGACCGGTATAGAGAAGCACCACCGTCGTCTTCCCGGCGCCCACTGCCCGGAGAATCCCGATGTCGCGGCGTCCCTTGACCACCGTAATGAAGATGGTATTGTAGAGGAGAAATATGCCGACGAGCACGGCGATCAGACTGACAAATTGCAGGTTATATCGAAAGGAGGCGATAAAGGACTGCTGATTCTCCATCACCTTTGCTTTCTTCACAATCCGGAGATTGGGCGGAAGCACCCCTTCCAATTCCCGGGCCGTGGCGTCGTCGGTCTTCAGATCCAGCTTCGTGAGCTCACCGATCTTTCCGAAAAACTCCTGATATTCGCCGATGTCCATAAGGGCCATATGGATCGGAATCGTCGGAACCTCGACGATACCGGCAATCTTAAGGACATACTTCCCGCTGTAGACCAGGGCCTCAAGTCGGTCTCCCGGAGCCAGCCCATGCTTCACCGCAAACCGCTGGGTAATCAGAACCCCGTTTTCCGTGCTGAATATTTGCTCCCGGGCCGCCGGATCGGCTACCGGCAAGTCCAGAAGACCGACAACCCGCACCAGATCAACCCCGTTGATTTCCAATGTTTCCGAAAGTTCCGGAAGCACGGCATGGGCTTTAACCATGGGAAAGGTATGGGACACTGCACGGCGAACGGTACCATAGACGGCTTCATTAAAATCGATTCCCGACCGATCGACGATTTCGTAGTTCACATAAGCATCGATCCCCTGAATGTTCGCCTCAAAGGCCGTCACGGCTCTATCGGTGGCCACCTTAACGCCCATGAAGAGACCGACACCCAGGGCGATGCCGAGGATAGAAAGGAGGGTGAGAAACTTCTCCCGCCTGACATTGCGCAGTATGGTGCGCCTGAAAAGCCTGAATAAATTCATTGCAGCAGGCCATCCTCAATTTTCAGAATCCGGCTGGCATACTGAGCGACGGAGGGATCATGGGTAACCAGAATGATCGTCTTGACCGTCCGGGCCGCAACCTCGCTGATCATCTCCATGATGCTTTTGCCGGTGCGGCGGTCCAGGTTCCCCGTCGGCTCATCCGCCAGAAGGAGATCGGGCTCATGGATCAACGCCCGGGCAATAGCCACCCGCTGCTGTTCTCCCCCGGAAAGCTCCGAGGGCAAATGCCTTTCCTTCCCCGAAAGCCCGACACGGTCAAGCATATCGGCGACTTTTTGTTCGCCGCCCTTTTCACCTGCCAGAAGCAAAGGAAGCTCAACATTCTCGGAGACGGAAATATTGGGGAGCAAATTGAAGAATTGAAAAATAAAGCCGATACGATGCCTGCGGTAGAGGGTCAGATCGATGTCTTTGTAAGTAGCGAGATCTGCTCCGTCGATCCGGATACGTCCTTCATCGGGGACATCCATACCGCCGATCAGGTTGAGCAGCGTCGACTTGCCGGACCCTGAGCTGCCCATAACGGCCACAAACTCCCCTTCACCGATTTCCAGATCGATCCCCTGCAGCACACACCGCTGACCGTAGCACTTCTTCACCTTCTCCAGGCTGATCATGCCCATCGTTAATACCCCGTCATTTCCACGTAGCCCCGCCCGCGGTGCGACCCATCCACCTTGCATGCACCTTCCCAGTAGACGTTCCACGTGGTATAGGGCGCCAGAAATTCCTGGTCTTCGATCCGGGGCACAACCGTCACGTTGATTCCCTCCGAGGGGATGACGACACGCCACTGTGACGGATAGCGGGCTTTCGTCTTTTTTGATGTGTAGTGCCCCAAATCGGTGATCTTAAAATCATCACGCTTCAGGTGCCGTGATTTGCCGTTGCCGTATACCAGGGTTCCCGACGAATAGGCCCCCACCTTGCCGTCGGCACGCCTGATTCTGTAGAGCATGACATCCTGTCCGCCATCCAGGTGCAGGGCAAACCAGTCCCAGCCAAGGGCGGAGGCATCCAGATCCCGGGACGCCAACTCCCGGTCAAACCAGCTCGTACCGGTGACCTTGTACTCTTGATCCCCAAGGCGGAGCACCCCTTCCGTCGCGAGGCGGGTACAGGAGAAATAGAGTGAGGCCGCAAGAGGCGATGCCTCCGACTTTCTCGCGTATCCCTTCTCTCCGTTGAGAATAAAGGGCTTGCGGGGCACCAGGGAAAGGTCAAGACGGCTTTCTTCACCCCGGGCCTTTATCTTAATCCCGCTCATAGACCCCTCCAGCCGGTTCTCGCCGACCCATACCGCGAGCCGCTGCTCATGGGCCCCGGCAAAACCATAGGCGCCCCGATCGGACTCGTCGTCAAAGGTAAATCGCTGGCCCCCAATATCGGAAACGGCGAAATGGGAGATGAAAATTGTATTGAGCCCGAATTGCGACTGGTGTGCCTTGGGGTCAACACCCACAGCGAAGAAAGTCAGTTCATATCCGAACTCCCGGCCCCCTTCATCGACCAGGTGTCCCGTGAGATACCACCACTGGACCCGGTAGTCGGGCCTGTAGTAGAGGTCTTCAGGAAGGGTGACCTCGTCTCCCGGACGCACCTCCCGGTACCCCTCCCCGAAAACCGGCAAAGCGGAAAGAGCGCAGCAGAATATGGCCATATAGATGAGACAGCGGCCGATCATATGACTCTTCTCTCCGTTCCTGCCATCCTGCCCTCCCTCAAAAAATACCGGTATAAAATAGCACAACTTACGGCCGGAAGGCCCGTTTTTTTACCAGGGAAGGTTTCGACAATGAAGAGAATAGGGTATAGTTGCCCAGTCCTCCATCAAAAGAGAGCGGCGCCCATGATAAACCCGAAGAGAGTGCGGACCCTGGAAGATGTGAAGACGGCCGGGGGACCGGTCGTTTACTGGATGAGTCGGGACCAGCGAGCCAAAGACAACTGGGCGCTGCTCTTTGCTCAACAGATCGCCGTGGCTCACAAATCCCCGCTGGCGGTCTGTTTCTGCCTGGTTCCCTCTTTTCTCAACGCCACGGTCCGGCAGTACGGCTTTATGCTCAAGGGCCTCGAAGGGCTGGAAAAAGACCTGGCCGCAAAGCAGATCCCTTTTTTTCTCCTCACCGGTGAGCCTGAGCGGGAAATCCCCCGTTTTCTGGCCAGGGAGGGGGCCGGCGCCCTGGTTACCGACTTCGATCCCCTGGACATCAAGCGGTCGTGGAAGGCGCAGGTTGTGGCGAAGGTGAAGATACCCGTACATGAGGTCGATGCCCACAACATTGTCCCCTGCTGGATTGCATCTCCGAAACAGGAGTACGGTGCCTATACCCTGCGGCCGAAGATTCATCGGTTGCTGCCTGAATTTCTCGAACCCTTCCCAAACCTGAAGAAACACCCCTTTCCCTATGGCGGCAGGAAGGAAACGGTAGACTGGACCCACATCTGGAAAAAGGTGAAGGCCGACCGTTCCGTCGGCGAGGTGGGCTGGATCAAAGCGGGTGAGCGGGCGGCAAAGAACATGCTTCACCGTTTCCTGAAAAAGGGGCTTGCCGACTATAACCTGCTCAGGAATGATCCCAATGAGTCGGGCCAGTCAAACCTGTCGCCCTATCTTCACTTCGGTCAGATCTCGGCACAGCGGGTCGCCTTGGCCGTCAGTCAGGTCGGCCAGGACGTGCAGTCGGAAGAAGCCTTTCTCGAGGAACTCATCGTCCGGCGGGAACTGTCGGACAATTTCTGCTACTACGCGCCCAATTACAAGACCATGGACAGTTTTCCCTCATGGGCAAAGCTGACACTCCATGACCACCGGGAGGACCGGCGGGAGTACCTCTATTCCGTGGAACAATTTGAGAAGGCAGCGACCCACGATCCACTCTGGAACGCAGCCCAGATGGAAATGTTCAAAATGGGAAAGATGCACGGCTATATGCGAATGTACTGGGCCAAAAAGATTCTGGAATGGACCGAGTCACCGGAGGAGGCCCTCCATGTTGCCATTTACCTGAACGACAAGTACGAACTCGACGGCAGGGACCCCAACGGCTATACCGGCATCGCCTGGAGTATCGGCGGCGTACACGACCGGGCCTGGGGCGCCCGCCCCATTTTCGGCAAGATTCGCTATATGAGCTATAATGGCTGCAAGTCGAAATTCAAAGTCGACCAGTACACCGAAAAAGTGGCATCATACTAACGCCCCTGAAACAGCTGGTGAGGCAGGTCCTTTTTTCAGCCGGGCAAAACCGGTGCAGTGAAACTCAGGCAGAGGCGGCCTCTCGAGCAGAGTGCATTATAGCAAGGTGGAGTTCCCGCGGCTATCACACAGACTCTTCCCATCAAGGGACATCACACAACCGGAGTGCCAGGTGCCGGTGTTCCCGCAGCGGATATTAACCGGAGGGCCATGGAGCGAGGGAAATCCCCGCACTTGGCACACATGATATTCTTACCAAAGAAAAACACGTAGCCAATCGATGAAAGGATAGGCATGAAAAGAAAAGCGATCCCTCTGGAAAAGCGCGAAGGTCAGGTCCTGGTCCCGGAGCGGCTCTCTATTCTCAACAAACGGGAGCGCCATGCCGCCCTTGCCACCGACGGGGACGGACGTCCTTATACGTCGCTCATTGCCTTCGCCTGTGCACCCGACATGGGGCACATCCTTTTCGCCACCCCGCGGCGTACCCGCAAGTACGAAAACATCCGAAAGAACAGCCATGTCTCGATCCTCATTGACACCCGCTCCAACACGGAGCGAGATTACCTTCAGGCGGAAGCGATCACCATTGTAGGAACGGCAACCCCGGTCAGGCGCGGGACAAAATGGAAAGAGCTGGTGCACCACCTCACCGGCAAGCACCCCGATCTGGCTGAATTCGTGTCATCCCCGACGACGGCGCTCATTGCCGTGAAGATCACCGAATGCTTCCACGTCGGCCAGTTTCAAATCGTATCCCGCTGGATACCTAAACCCTCGGTAATCCCCTGATGCCCGGCCATTCGGGCACAGTCCCGAACGACGGCAAGACACCGGCTTCGCCGCCATCGGCCTTCCCGGAACCAGCAGAAGCAATTACGACTCCCCAGATTCGGAACCGTTATTTTCCGCAGCCAGGGCCAGGGCAACAGCCTTCTTAAAGGGCGTCAATTCCACAGGGATGACTTCCTCGATCCCTTTGGGCCGGACCTCATCTTCCGGTGTAAGCCCCTCAACGACCGAAGGGGCGGCTCCCGACGCCGCCGGCGGGACTCCTTC
>CAYUBU010000159.1:0-2550 GCA_964443105.1 uncultured Nitrospirota bacterium | reverse complement strand
CCTTCAGACGCCCCGGCATCAACATGCGGATTCACCGCAAGATCCTGGTGGTCGATGGGAAGTCGGGATTTACAGGAGGGATCAACATCTCCAGCAGGCATTTTTTCTCCCGGCACAGGACCGGCGAACTGGTCAGAGACGTCCATTTCAAGGTTGCAGGGCCCATCGTTAGCGCCATGCAGGAGGTGTTTTCCGATGACTGGATGGCAGCCACCGGTGAGGTCCTGGATGAGGATGTTTTTTTCTCTGTGCCTGAACGGTCAGGGGAATCTCTGATCCGGGCCGTTGCAAGCGGACCTGCCGAGAATTTCGAGAAGATCTACGAGATCGTCCTGGGAGCGCTTCGCACGGCCCGAGAGGAAGTCGTCATAATGACCCCCTATTTCATACCCGACAGAGCCCTCATTCAGGCTCTTCGAAGCGCCGTTCTCTCGGGGGTGGATGTTCAGATCCTGCTACCGGCCAAAGGCGACCACATATCTGTTCAGTTGGCATCAGCCGCCTACCTGCCGGAACTTGTCGAGGCAGGGGTGTCCATAACTCTGGTTCCTCCACCTTTCATCCACAGCAAACTGCTGGTGGTGGACAGACGCTGGTCCCTTGTCGGATCGGCCAATCTCGACCCCAGGAGTTTCAGGCTGAACTTCGAGTTCGATCTGGAGATCTACAGCAGTAAACTGGCGGAAGAACTGGTGCTTTATGCTGAAAACATAATGGAAGGAACGGAAAAACTCACACTGGAAAAACTGATGTCCCGGCCTGTCGGCTGGAGGATCCTGGAGGGAACGGCAAAGCTGTTTTCGCCGTATCTTTAGCGGGGTTCAAGATTCCAGATTCCACATTCCAAATTCCACATTCCACATTCCATATTCCAGAATTAAGCACAAATAACGAAGATTTTCCTGAGATTGCCACGTCCCTCTCGTCCCCCTCGATGCCCCTCGCAATGACGATCTCTCAAGCGCCTATGCGCCCCCTCCCCGTGTCTCCGTGTCCCACGCTTTGGTTTATCTACTGGCTCCTGAATTCTGACTCCTGACTACTTTTCCGGAACAGCGATCGGCAGCGTAAAATAGAATGTCGTTCCCTTGCCGGGTGTCGATTCGACCCAGATGCGTCCGCCTTCTTCGTCGACAACACGTTTGACAATAGCGAGTCCCACACCTGTCCCATCCATCTCAATGTCCCTGGGGCGCGCGAAAAGACCAAAAACCTGGTGTTGGAACCCCTTCTCGATCCCCTGGCCGTTATCCCTGACGAACAGAAGCGCATGTCCTGAGGGGACGGCCTCTTTAACGCCGGATTTTGATCCCACGACGATCCGCAGGGCCCGGTCAGGGTGACGGAACTTCAGGCAGTTGGAGATGAGATTACTGAACACCTCGTGGGCTCTTACCTCGTGAAGAGACAGATCTGGGATGTCCTCGGCAACCTGAATCTTGACTTTGGGGGAGACCGCCCAGGCGCCTTCCTCTTCGAATATTCTCCTGGCTAGAGGATCGACTTCGATTCTCACACGCTCGCCATCCTGCACACCGGCCCTGGAAAAACTGAGGAGATCGGAGAGAAGGTCATCGAAGTGGTCAACATTGGAGGAGATCCTCCGGCACATGTGCTCTTCCTCCTCACTCATTCGATCTTTCATGGAACGCTGAAGCAGCTCCACATACCCTTTAACGCTGACAAGAGGGGTTCTCAGGTCGTGGGCGGCGGTGTAGAGGAATGCCTCCAGGTCCCTGTTTTTTACTTCCAGCTCGTGGTAGGCCCTTTCCAGCGATTCCTGAGCTTTTTTCAGCTCGGTGATGTCCCTTGACACCGTGAGAAGCTGTGGTTCATCTCCCGCCATGAGAAGGGTGGCAGAAAGCATGATATTCCTTATCTCTCCATCCTTTCTCTTTATCCTGAAATCCAGGTTCCGGACATGTCCCTCTTCCTTAAGTGCGCTGACCATCTTCTCGCGGCTTCCCCGGTCGATCCAGATATCAAGCTCGGATGATGTCTTTCCCAGAACCTCATCCCTCGTAAAGCCCGAAAGGTCACTGAAACCCTGGTTGACGTCTACAAAAGTCCCCTGCTCGAGCTTGCTTATTACCAGGGATTCGGGGCTGGTCTGAAAAGCCGTTCTGAACATCTCCTCGCTGTTTCGCAGAGCCGTTTCTGCTTTTTTCTGTTCAGTGATGTCCCTGACCACTACTATGAATGTGATGTATTTTTTCCCCTTCCTGGTAACCGTTCCCAGTCTTCTCGCGCGGACCTCCACCGGGAACTCGGCACCGCTTTTTCTTCGGCAAACCCAGTGGAACTGGACATCTTCACCTGATCTGGCTCTGGCCATCTGTTTTTTAGCCATGGGGACGGTGTAGCCGCTCCCGAGAAAAGCCCGGAATTCCAACTTCAGCATCTGATTCTTTGTATATCCGAACATCTTCAAAGCGTTCTGATTCAGGTCCAGGACCTGCCCCTCTTCATCCTGGATGACAATAGCGTCAGGTGAGCCGTCGTAAAGCGCCTGGAGGTGGTCCCGTGACTGGCTCAGATCGGCCGCGAATG
>CAYUBU010000158.1:0-3421 GCA_964443105.1 uncultured Nitrospirota bacterium | reverse complement strand
CGTGGCCCTTTCAGACGTAAGCAGAGCCTTGGCAGGTACGGACGTATTTCTCGCTGCCCAGAACATGTTCTGGGAACAGGAAGGCGCCTACACAGGTGAGACCAGTCCCGTGATGCTCCGCGACCTGGGATGCCGTTTCGTCATTCTCGGGCATTCGGAAAGAAGACAGTATTTCAGTGAGGGTGACGGTGAAGTGGGAAGGAAAGTCCAGTCCGCCCTCCAGGAGGGGCTGGTCCCCATTCTCTGTGTCGGTGAGACCCTGGGGGAAAGGGATTACGGTAAGACGTTCGATGTGATCGAGAGACAGATTCGTGGTGGGCTGGAGGATGTTGTTCTTATCAGCGGGGAGGAGTTGGTCATTGCCTACGAACCCGTCTGGGCCATTGGAACCGGCAAGACATCGAGCCCTGAAGCCGCCCAGGAGGTACACGGTTTTATTCGAGGGTTGTTGAACAATGTCATCGGGGAAAAGGCTTCGAAACAGGTAAGAGTGCTTTACGGAGGATCGGTCAAACCCGATAATGTTGACGGTTTAATGGCCATGAAGGATATCAACGGTGCCCTTGTTGGAGGAGCGAGCCTGGACACCCAAAGCTTTACCCGGATCGTTAACTTTGATAAGGATTGAAGAAAACAAAAGAGAACGGAGAAAAGGATGCTGACTGTTTTTCTATTGAAAGTTCTGCACATCGTGGTCGCGATGTTTCTGATATTGGTGGTGCTCCTTCAGACCGGAAAGGGAGCGGAGATGGGAGCGGCCTTCGGAGGCGCGAGCCAGACGGTCTTCGGAGGAGGCGGTCCGGCCGGTTTTATGGCCAAGCTGACTACCACGGCCGCTGTTGTTTTCATGTTGACTTCCCTGACCCTTGCCTACGTCTCCTCGGGAAAGTCTAAAGGGACCATCGCCCAGGAAATGCCGGTTCCTGTGGAGGCATCGGACCAAGCCGGTCAGGCTGTACCTGCTGATGAAACCGGGGCGCCCCCGGCGGACGCCGACCCCGCTGAAACCGGATCCGAACCTGAGCCGGAATCCGGTCAATAATCCCAAACTGTATTTATACAGGACTACTGGGAAAAAACCTTCACCCCGGGAACGATCTCCCTTTGGCTTTTGGTAATCCTGCCAACGGAAGTCTTCTCCCTGGCGATGATGATCTCAACGGTTCCTTTATATTTCTGAGGTGTGGCTGTGATACTGGCCAACTCGGGTTCTCGGGCTCCGGCCTCCCCGCTGGCACTTCCGACCCAGAGCGTTTCACCTGTAACCAGGCCGTCTTCCCTGCCGAGGTCGATAAACAGAATATCTCCCGCGCCCATTATCTTTTTCCCGTCAGGACTGGCCACCACGTATCCCTGGAGTTCCTCTCCGGAGTGTCTTCCGGCCTTGCGGTGCCAGGTCAGGTGTTGAACGTGCTTCATGACCTTGTCGCCGACCATGGTCTCAAGGTAGATGTCCCCGATGACCGCTGTTGACATATCCCCGTCAGTGCCGACTACCGAAAGATCGCCCAGGATTCGGGCGAGGAAACCGACCCTTCTTTTTGTTACGGGATGCTTCACCTCATCAAAGACCCTGACGATGGAATATCTTTCGCCAGCTTCCAGTGTTCCCTTTTCCCGGGCTTTTACATATACCGTCTGACCAGATGATATAAGCAGGCGGTCCTCCTCCTGGGAAGTGATCGTTCCAAGCCCTATCTCCTCCTTGTCGGCAATGAAACCGTAGGTGCTCAGAGCTTTGATGACCTCGTGCTGAACCGCCACAGGCAGGGTTTCGAGCACCGGTTCCTCTACCTGCGCGGGTTCAGGCGCAGGCTCAGGCGCAGGCTCAGGCGCGGGCTCAGGCGCGGGCTCGGGTGCGGGCTCGGGTGCGGGCGGCAGCTCCGGTCTTGCGGTGGACGGCTGTGTCCGCTGAACCGCGATCTCCATGGGGATGTTGATTATCTGTCCGGGGTAGATAAGGTGCGGGTTCTCAATGTCCCGATTGACGTTCCAAAGACGTGGCCATTGAAAGGGGTCGTAAAGGTAGTCAGTGGATATGTCCCAGAGTGTGTCGCCCTTTACAACGACATGCTCCTTCTTCTCTGTACCTGCTAGAGTCTGTGTGACCAGGCGAGGCGTCAGGCCGGCTGCTACAATACAGATTGCCGACAAAAGGATCAAACGGGATACTTTCATGGCTTTCTCCTGTGTAAAAGGGCCTTTGGGAACGGTTTTCCGGATGATAGGCTTCCTGCAGCGCACTGTCAAGCGGTGGTTCTGTCCGCAACCTTCCGGGAAATCCCTTTGAATCAGAGCTGATCCTGATCCTTGACGAAGCTCATGTACATACCGGCTTTCGTGTGACCGGGATCGATTTTCAGTACTTCCTCCCATTCTGTCATGGCCCTCTCTACAAAACCACGTGAATAGTACGTAATGCCAAGCTGGATCCTGGCATCGGTGAAATCGGATCTTTGGGCAGCCGTCTTGACAAACAACTCAATGGCCTCATCGATCTGGCCCATCTCCCTCAGGGTGATGCCCAGCTTGACCTGAATATCGGCAAAACCCGGTGAGAGGGTCAGGGCTTTACGATACTCGTCTGAACTTTCCTTTAACAGACCCAGTTCCCTGTAAATATCTCCAACTTCCTTGTGTTTGTTGGCAAGTTTTCCGGAGATAAAGGGATCGAGGGGAGGATCTTTCCTGCTGACCCGTTCCCGTGCCTGCTGCACGATCTTTTTCGCCTCCCCATACTGCCCGATCTCGTTGAAAGTGACGGCCAGGTTCAAAGATGCCTCGGTGTAATCGGGGTTCAGGCGAATGGCCTTGACGAGAAACTCCTTTGCGCGCAGGTAATCACCTTTCTGATAATACAGCTGTCCCATTTTGTTGCAGATATCCGCATAATCAGGGTTCCTCTGGTGTATGGCAAGGAGGGTTTTCTCCGCTTCATCCAGCTGCCCTCTCACCATGAAAATTTCGGCTTCCGCAAGACTCGTCTCCACTGGGGGAAGTGGTGCGTTGTTTTCGTCGATCATGGGGTATTCCCCTCCTTCCCGGTATCCGCAGGAAGCAGTTTCTCCCTCGCTGCTTCCGCTATACTGGCGGCCTGGCGTTTGATCTCCTCAGGGTAGTCTCCTTCGAGTATCCGGTTTGCCCTGCTGAGAGCTGCTTCAGGTTTCTTCTTTTTTTTCAGATAAAATGACGCGATCTCCAGTTCATGCTGCCCTTCCCTCTCCCACAGCTTCTTTATCCATTCGGAGGCTTCCCCGGCGTGGGTTCGCTCCGGATATTCTTTGAGGTATTGGGCGAAGTTCAGGCGGGCGCTCCTGACAAGACTGATGTCCCTGTCGTAGGGTATCTTCTTCCTGATACCTGTAAAGCCGATAGACGTGTACTGAATCTGTTTGAGGTTTGACATTGCTCTTTTGTAAAG
>CAYUBU010000157.1:0-2827 GCA_964443105.1 uncultured Nitrospirota bacterium | reverse complement strand
GGACAGCATTGATTACGAGATAGAGGGCGTGGTCGTCAAGATCGATTCCCTGGAGCAGCAGGCGCGGCTCGGGGCGACGGCCAAGAATCCCCGGTGGGCCATGGCCTATAAATTTCCCGCGAGCCAGGCGACCACCGAAATTGTTGAAATCGCTCTTCAGGTCGGCCGCACCGGCACCATCACGCCGGTGGCCCGCCTCAAGCCCGCCCATCTCGCGGGATCGACCATCAGCCGGGCCACACTTCACAACGAAGACGAGATCCGCCGCAAGGATATCCGGGTGGGCGACACGGTACTCATCGAAAAGGGGGGCGATATCATCCCCAAGGTGGTCAAGGTCTTCGCCGACAAGCGGCAGGGGGCGATGCCGGCGTTCAAGATGCCCACAACCTGTCCCGTCTGCCGGGGCCGTCTGGAGCGGCCGGAAGGGGAGGTGGCCTGGCGGTGCACCAATGCCTTTTGTCCGGCCCAGCTCCAGCGGACCGTAGAGCACTTTGTCTCCCGGGGCGCCATGGACATCGACGGGATGGGGGAGGCCCTGGTTTCCCAACTGGTCTCACGGGAGATGATCGACGATTATGCCGACCTCTACCGCCTGAAGAAGGATGATCTGTCGGCGCTGGAGCGGATGGGTGAAAAGTCGGCGGCCAATCTTGTGGCGGCCATCGATGAAAGCAGGACCCGGACGTTGGGCCGCCTCATCTTTGCTCTGGGGATCCGCTTTGTGGGAAGTAAAACGGCGCAGATCCTGGCCCGGGCCTACTCCAGTCTCGACGCCCTGGGCGGGGCGAGCCGGGAGGATTTGGAGAAGATCGATGAAGTGGGGCCTAGGATTGCCGAGAGCATCGAGACTTTCTTCGGTTCTGCCCGGAATCGGAAAGTGATCGAAAAGCTGAAAAAGGCCGGGGTCGTCATCGAAGAGGCCGGACCGTCACGGGCGGGGCCCGGTCCCCTGGCGGGGCGGAAGTTCGTTTTCACCGGCGCCCTCTCTCTTCCCCGGCATGAAGCGGAGGCCCGGGTCAAGTCGCTGGGCGGAGACGCCGTCGGCTCGGTCAGCAAAAAGACCGACTACCTGGTCTTCGGCGACGCGCCGGGGTCCAAGTATCAAAAGGCCCGGGAACTGGGAGTGTGCTGTCTCACTGAGGATGAATTCAACGCCCTCCTTCGGGATTTTGAGTAACCTGTGTTAATTCTCAAACCCGGCAGGGTGAGTCTCTCCCCCCTTTGGCAAAGGGGGACTCTGAAACAAGGGCAAAAGGGGAACCGCCTTCCAGGGGGCGCAAAGCCACGTCCTTTCAGGGTGGATGTATACGTGTTGTTGTGTAAGAAAGAAACCGCAGTTCATTCGCGAGGATAGTGAATGCGTTTTTTGCTGCTGGCGGCCTACCTGGCCGTTGTCATGGTCGGATACTACCTGAAGTTCTTAAACCTCAGGCACCTGGAAGCCCACGGCGCCAGCATTCCGGCGGAATTTGAGGGAACCATCGACGGCGACCTGTTGCGGAAAAGCCGGGATTATACGGTGGAGAATTCCCGTTTCGGGTTTCTGGCCTCCGGTTTCAGTCATCTGGCCACCATTGTCTTCCTCTTTGGCGGTCTGCTCCAGTTCTACAACGCCGCCATCCTCTCCTTTGATTATTCCTTCATCACTACGGGCGTTCTCTTCTTTCTCTTTCTCAGCTATGCCTCCACGCTCCTTTCCGTTCCCTTCGATCTTTACTCCACTTTCAAAATTGAGAAGAAATACGGTTTCAATACCATGACCCCCCGCTTGTGGGTGACGGACCAGCTCAAGTCGCTGGTTCTCTCCACGGTCCTGCTGGTGATTCTCCTTATGGTGGCCTTCCGGCTTGTTCAGGGGAGCCCCGGGCTATGGTGGTTCTGGCTCTGGATCTTTTTTCTGGTTTTCGGCATCTTTATGATGTACATCTCGCCCTACGTGATCGAACCGCTTTTCAATAAATACACACCGGTCGATGATCCCGAACTGGAAGAAAAGATCGCACAATTGATGGACAAAACGGGGATTCGCGTCAGCCGGGTATTCAAGATGGATGCCTCCAAAAGAAGCACCCATACCAACGCCTATTTCACCGGCATCGGACGGGTGAAGCGGATTGTCCTGTTCGATACCCTGCTGGAGAAGCTGACTCAGGAAGAAATCTTGGCCGTTCTGGCTCACGAAGCGGGACACTGGAAACGGCGGCATCTGCTCAAGGGGATCGCCCTCTCCCAGATTCTGGCGCTGGTCGGTCTCTATCTGACTTTCCAACTGACCTGTTCCCCCATGCTGACCGATCTCATGGGTATCGAGCACCCCTCCTTCTTTGCCAAACTGGTGATCGCCGGTTTCCTGTTCTCCATTATCTCCTTTCCCCTGGGCCCCCTGACCAATTTCATGTCCCGCCGTTTTGAGCGGGAGGCCGACGATTTTGCCTGCCGGCTTACCGACGATCCCGGGTCCATGGCATCGTCTCTGGTCAAGCTGGCCCGGGACAATCTGTCCAATCTCCATCCCCACCCGTGGTATGCTGCCTTCTACTACTCCCACCCCCCTGTGGTCGAGCGAATCAGACGAATTCGGGGGTTTTCCTCTCATGCGACATGACCGACGCATCCCACGAAAAGCTTTAAAAATCATAACTTTTATGATATTTTTTAAGGAGAGTTTCCACGATACCCATAGGGTTAGAAAAAACCGGCTCTAGGGCCTTTTGCGGCCATCGAGGACAATGAAGCTGTGTCTTTCTCTGCATTCACTGAGGTTACCCTGGTTGCCCCGGAGCGGGAAATCGCCGACGGGGTGCTGGTGGTGGAAGATGACGCC
>CAYUBU010000156.1:0-9529 GCA_964443105.1 uncultured Nitrospirota bacterium | reverse complement strand
GACCCGGGCCTGCTTTCTGCGGGCCACTTTCCGTGCCTGCTCGGTCATCTCGGCGCAGAGGATCTTCACGTCATCGGCGTCCAGGTGAATGACGATGTGGCGAACCAGAAACCGGGGCAGGTTGACGATCCGGACGCGGGACGCCGTCTTGACGGCATCGAGAATCGCCTTCACCCCCGGTCCGGGCTCGTAGAGGGTCATGATATTGAGTGTATCCATCTGTTCGCTCAGGATAATGTCCCTGTGCATGGCCTGAATGCATTTGACACATCGCCTGTAGGTCACGCTCCCGATGTTGAGAATCTCTTCACCCTCGAACCAGATATTGAATATCCGGTTCTTCACGAAGATCTCCCCCTTGTCCACCACCCGGCCATAGAGGGTCCCTTTCATCCGGACGGTCGTATGGACCTCATGGACCAGACTCTCGATGTCGGGAGGAAGGGGGTCGGGAAAATTGTTGTATAAGGTGATCTTCTTCCCTTCAAGAAACGGTTTCCACTGACGGATCAGAGGGAGGGGGATGTTGACGAGATCGAGGGATTTGTGACGGGCCAGTTCCTTCTCAATGGCCCGTAGGCCCTCGTCAATCGTGAAAATCTCATCCACCTGGAGTTCCAGGAGCGCCATGGACTCACCTTGCTGCGGGTTAACCTTCAAATACGATACATCAAGGGCAGGGGTTTGACAATCGGGGTGACAGGAGGCGCCGAACCGCCCGGGGGCGCCGGCCGGCTAAACCTCGACGGGGCAGGCAGCTGTTTCCAGCAGACCCACAAGATGAAGGCCCATGAGTATGCGGCACAGGACAAAATCGTTCATGGAGAGCAAACAGCAGATTGCACGGATCGATTGGGTCTCGTCCAGGACCTTGAGCACATCCTTTTCTTTGGGCTTGAGATAGAGTTCCTTGAGGAGAGGTGAGGCCGCCTCGCAGCGCCTGTAGCCCGTGTCCGGGGAACCTGTTTCCGACTGGATGATGCCCCAGTGGTCGACCCGACGGGTCCCTTCCAGAATCAGGTCGAGGGTTTGGGGTTTCAGCGTGATCGCTTCACTGCTCAAAGGCTCCATGGAAATAAAGGAGTATCTTCCGCTGGCCCAGTGAAAGAGACTCATCACGATCTCCTGGACCTGTTCCTTGACGCCCCACTTCAGGGTTTCCGGGGTGATCATTCCCAATTCCACCAGAATCTCACCGTGGCGCCTGTTGGGCGCCATGAGGCCTGAGGACCGCTCAAAGTCCTCGTAGCTCAGCTTGCCGCTTCGGAAAAGAAAAGTTCCGAGCCAGTCGTTCTTGCAGTTGGAGGCGGCAAAGACAATATGGCCCCGGTTGAAATAGACCGATTTTCGTATGCCGCTCCGCTCCAGCGTAAGCATCCCGGTCTCGCCCTGGTCGAAGAGAGACTTAAGGATGCGTCCCACAAAGACGTCTTCAAGCCGGCCTTCCTGTTCGAAAAAAATCTGCATGACTCAAACCTCGGGCATCAAGGGATTTCGGTGAATAGTGTCGGTTCCATGGGTTGCTTATTATCTTATAATGAGTGGCTCCCCTTTTCAAGGAATTTGACAGGAGACACCACCGGTCGGCGCGTCACCGGCTTGCAGCCACGGCCTCCGTGATTGCTTGCGGCTTTTTCAGGCAAAGATTGGGGGCGCCGACCGCGTGGTCAAAGACCGCCACCCCGGGAGATCTTTCTCACTGATTTGAAGCCCTGTAAAGCCCCCCTGATTTCACTTCTCCCCCGGGGCTGGGAGAACCACTCAGCACAGCACTAAGCTATTGGAAATATTATATTTTTTTTAATATCAGCCGCCTTGACAGAAGGTGAAACCGGGGTTATATTATGGCCAGAGAGCAGGGGGGATCACCGGGTCTTCACCTGCAATAATAAAGGAGGTGGGAACCATGAAAGGACTGACGAGATGGGATCCCTTCAGAGATCTGACGGGTATCCACAGCGACATGGATTCGCTTTTCAGGCGAACCTTTGGTGACCTGGGAGGTTTTGGCCGCGGATTCGGTCATCTCATTCCGGAGCGGGGAGCGTATCCCTCGATGGAGTGCTACACCAAGGATGACCATTTCTATGTCAAAGCCCACCTGCCCGGCATCGACCCCAAAGACGTGGAGATTACGATTGCCGGGGATCGCCTCACTCTGAAAGGAGAAACCAAGGCTGACAGGAAAGTCAGGGAGGAGGATTACTGGGTCCAGGAAGTGCAGTACGGCGCTTTTGAGCGGACCGTGACACTGCCGGAGGCAGTCGATCCGGAGAAAATTCGCGCGGCCTACGAGGAGGGTATGCTGACCATTACGGTGCCCGTCACGGAGGCGCTGAAGGCGAAGAAAATCCCGATCGAGATCGGGAAGAAGGGGGCCAAAGCTGCTTAGGCCCTCAGTGGAGACAGGGGCAGGCCTGGGGGCCTGCCCCTATTTTTTCACCAGACTTCTCAGCAGCGCCAGATTCTTCAGGTCCATTTCATCATGATCCCCTTTGGGGGTCTCCAGAATCTTGGGGATCTTTTCGAAACGGGCATCGTTCATGAGACACCGAAACCCCTCTATCCCGATTTCCCCCTCACCGATATGGGCGTGACGGTCGACGCGGCTCTCAAAGGGTTTCAGCGAATCGTTGATGTGGACACAGCGGACATTGTCTGAACCGAATTCACCAAAGAGCCGCTCCATAGTTTTTTCATACCCTTGGGCGGTCCGTATATCGTAACCCGCCGCAAAGATGTGGCACGTGTCGACACAGACCCCGAGGCGGTCGGGCTCGGACACGTCGCCCATGATGGCTCCAATCTGCTCAAAACGATACCCCAGGTTCGTCCCCTGCCCCGCTGTGGTCTCGAGCAGTATCTTCATGGAAAAACCGCGGGTCTTCTCGTGCAGCTCATTTAAGGATTTGACGATCCGGGCAATGCCCGACGCTTCCCCCTCACCCATGTGGGCGCCGGGATGCATGACCAAATAGGGGATCTTCAGCGTTTCGACCCGCTCCATCTCATCCAGCAGGGCCGCTTTTGATGCCCCCCGTTTCTTGGGGTCGGGGGAGGCAAGATTAATGAGATAGGAGTCATGGGCCACGACGGGATTGATGCCGCTCTCCTTGTTGAGGCGCTTGAATTCCTGAATCTGCTCCTCGGTGAGAGGCTTCGCCCGCCACTGGTTGGCATTCTTTGTAAAGATCTGAATCGTCCGGCAGTCCGTCGCCTTGCCCCGCTCCAGGGCGTGCTGCACCCCGCCTGCAATGGACACATGGGCGCCGATCAAGGGCTCGGACGATGGTTTCTTTTTCGGCATTTTGCTCCTTTCATCCCATCGCTTTTTCTTTGGACAGGCAACAGACCTCCCTAGAAAGACTATAGCGAAAGTTCACAGAATGGGGCAACCCTTAGCCCCGATTTTGCGGAAGTTGGCATCGGGTTCTGGGAATGGGGCCGCTAAGAGAGAGGTTGAAGGGGGAGAAGGCGTCAGTCGAAAGACGGGGCTTGTACCGGCAGCTGCTTCACCACGGCCTGATGGTCCGATAGACTCAGGGGCCGTCCCCCTGCTATCCGCTTGAGGCTCTTTCTAATCTGGCGGGCCCGGGCGGCATTGGCCCGGCCCGTGGGATCGAGCTTCATGCACTGGGCGTCCTGGGAAGAGATGAGCAGATCCATGATGCAGAGTTTCGACAGACGATGGTATTTCTCAACATCTTCCAGCCCCAGGGAATATTTCGACCGGGAGGCAATCCTCTGCACAACCTGGCGCCACTGTTTAATCCGCTGGATCACCATCAGGCTGTTGAAAATGGTCTTGTTAATTTCAAAGGGAAAGAGGGTCGGCTCCACGATACCCCGGATAAGCCGGTCGTGGGTCCGCTGTACATCCTTGCTGATCCCGCTGACCTTCTTCCAGTACTTCCGCTTGATCAGGCTGTCCGCCCGAATCTCCCAGTAGGTATGTCCCAGAGAGTTCCGTGAGTAGGAGCTGATAATCTGGGTCGGTACGAAGAAGTTGTGGGCCACGGTATCGGCAGCGAGATGGCTCAGATAGCCCAGGGCGAAAGCCTTCTGGGCGACGCTTTCCGCTTCGTCGAGGATCCTCAGGCCAATACGCCAGTTGTGGCAGTGGTTCCGGTAGGCGATATACTTCTTCCCCACCGTAATGTCCGCACTGATACAGCCGTATAGAAAGTCATTGGAATAGCGTGAAAGAATTGACGCCACCAGGGGGGGAAGGAGAGAGAGGTCCTTCAGTATTTCCGTACCAAAATAGAGATGGGTGGCCGGCCCCCAGGCATAAGCATTGTCGGGGATAAGCAAAAAAACAAGGGTAACAAGGGGAAGGATGACAATATAAGGCATTTTGCCTTCTTAATAACCGAAAAACAGCCGACTCGGCTGATAGCTTGGTCGGCCTTTTAGAATCTAAAACCAAACCTTCTTTGTACAGTTTTGATTATAGGGAAAAAAGAGGCGAAGGTCAAGGAAAATATCGCCGAATCAGCGAATTCGGAATTTTCATCCCATGGGGCCCATACAGCATGTTACAGGCGGTTTGCCGCCATTTCAGCCAGATCCGATCTTTCCCCCTTGAAAAAGGTCACGTGACCCGCCAAAGGCTCCTCTCTGAATCGTTCCACCACGTAGGTCAACCCGTTGCTGGTGGCATCGACGTATGGATTATCGATCTGGTACGGGTCGCCGGTCA
The DNA here is from genome assembly GCA_964443105.1 of uncultured Nitrospirota bacterium. GTDB lineage: Bacteria > CG2-30-53-67 > CG2-30-53-67 > CG2-30-53-67 > CG2-30-53-67 > CAYUBU01. The sequence continues at coordinate 4,827 of CAYUBU010000156.1, read as the reverse complement.
AGACGACCTTGGTCCCCTGCCCGGCCCGGGTAATGACCGTTTTTATTTCGTGGGGCGTAAGATTCTGGGCCTCATCAACCACCATGTACTGCTGGGGCAGGCTCCGCCCACGGATATAGGTCAGGGCCTCCAACTGCAGCGTCCCCATATCCTGCAGTTCCCGAAGATTCCGCTTGATCTCTTTCTGTCCTCCGGACGAGGCCAGGAGGAGTTCCATATTGTCGAAGATCGGCTGCATCCAGGGGAGGAGTTTCTCTTCGATGTCGCCGGGCAGGTACCCCAGGTCCCGGCCCATGGGGAAAACAGGCCGGCTCGCCACGAGACGCTTGTACAGCCCCTGCTCCAAGGACTGTTCCAGGCCCGCCGCCAGAGCGAGAAGGGTCTTGCCGGTGCCGGCAATCCCCACGAGGGTCACCACCTTCACGTTCTTGTTCATCAGGAGATCGAAGGCGTACTGCTGTTCTCTGTTCAAGGGACGAATCCCCCAGATCCCGCTGCTGAAATCCTGGAGCGGTACCAGCGCTTTCCGCCCGTGATCATAACGTGCCAGTGCTGAGTGAGACTGGGACGACTGGTCTTGAAGATGAACGAACTGATGGGGAGCAAGACCATCTTGTTCCCAGGGAAGCTCTTTTTGTTTGTAGAAGGTGTCAATCAGCTCGGCTGAAACATCCTGTGCGATGGCACCGGTATAGAGTTCACTTATTTCAACCCGGTTGGTGATATAGTCTGCCGCGTGGACCCCGAAGGCGTTGGCCTTCACCCTGAGGTTGGTGTCCTTGGAAACGAGGATCACATCCTGCTTGGGGTTGGCCTGCTTCAGCGCGAGGGCCACGGAGAGAATCCGGTTATCAGCCTTGGATACGTGCAGTTCCGGCGGCAGAAGATCAAAAACCTTCTTTTCGACATAAACCCGCAGCGTTCCTCCGTTTTTCATCTGGACTCCCTGAGACAGCCCTTTCTGCTGCCGGAGTTCGTCCAGCCGTCTCGACACCATTCGGGCATTCCGGCCGGTCTCGTTGAGGTCTTTCTTGAAATGGTCCATCTCCTCAATCACCACCACGGGAATGACCACCTCGTTTTCCTTAAAGGCGTAGAGAGATTCGGGATCGTGGAGAAGAACATTGGTATCGAGGACAAAACATTTCTTCAAATCCTTCTGTCCGTTTCCATTTGCCTGGTTCATGGGCCCTTCACCTCCCACGGTTCATGTCATGGCTCGATGGATTATTTCAAGTATAACATAGAATTTTTTTGTATCCTATCCCGTCTCAAGGTCAAGAACCAGGAAAAACCGGAAAGGCCCGCAGCCCCCGTGGTGAACCGTCAGATATATTGTTGACTTTTAGAACCAGATAACCTATTTTCACAGGTTATACTGGCAGGGAGGAGACCCAGATGTTCCAAACAATCAAGACGCTCAGACCGGTGCGCCTTCTCCTTGGCGCCCTCGTGCTCACTCTGCTCCTCTCAGCCCTTCAGGGCGGATCAGCGGCGGCGGCAAACTATACCTATATATGGGACCCTGCCTTTCCAAGCTATGATTACGTCAGCACCACCACGAACGGAACCGCCGTCGACGTATCCGGCGCCTCGATCACCGGGCCCCTCGACCTGGGGTTCACGTTCAACTACTTCGACCTCTCCGCCAGTCAACTCTACATCGACACCAGGGGGCAAATCGGTTTTGGCCTCAACGGCGCCGCCCTCGACGCCGTGGTGAAACCGCTCCCTTCGGAACTGGACCTCACCCAAGGGGGGCGCGTCAGAACGGTGTCGGGGGGCGCCGCGGGGGAACGGTATTTCGTTGTAGGATGGATTGGTGTTCCCGTCAAAGACAAGGGGGGGAGTCGAAGTTTCCAGGTGGTTCTCTACGAAGACAACAGCGATATCCTCTTTCAGTACCAGACCCTCCGGGGCGGGGAACCGATGGACACGAATCCCGTCACCGCCGTCGTGGGAATTGAGAGCGCCGGTGGAACAGCGTCCCTCTTCCTGGATGGCGCGCAACTTGACCAGATTAAAGAAGGAAAATCGATCCTCTTCTCAGAGAGTGAGCTGACCACCGACAGTGACGTCGACGGCCTGCTCGATCGGTATGAAGTGTTCTATAATCTGGAGGATCCTCTAGGGGACGAAGACACAGACGGATGGACCAATCAGCGGGAATTCACCGAAGGGACCAGCCCCAGGCAGCAGGATAGCGACGGTGACAGCCTCCCCGACAGCGACGGCGTCCCTGAAAAGGATCCCGATCCCAATCCTCTCGACAACGACGGCGACAAAGACAGCATTCCCGACGGCAACGAAAAATTAGAAGCCCGGGAAACCCCCGACGCCGATGGCGACGGCTACAGCGATCCCCTGGAGATCGTTTTCGGCACCGACCCCTCCGTCGATGCCTCGGTACCCGAGCCCCTTTCCTCGAACTACCAGAAGGTCACCACGTCCATCGGGGCACTCCTGGCCTCGCCGTCGATCGTCGATGGCGACATTCTCTATCTCCCCCCCGGGACCTACACCGAAGATATCATCATCAACAAGGGTGTCACCCTGGTGGGGGCCGGGCCCGCCCTGACTTTTATCAAGGGGCGTGTCACCATCAGCGGTGTCGGAACTTCAGTGCTGACCGGCATAACCATTGAAGGGGCGGATACCGGTGTGACGATCACCGATCACGCCGATCCCACCGGGGCGCGGCTGTTCAATGTGGTCCTGAAGAACTGCATCAATGGCGTTTTTGTTTCCGGCGGCGTGGACGGCGGGCCGGTTAGCGTCAGACTGGATCAGATCAAGTATGAAATCACCGAACCCCTCACCACCGGCTATGGCGTGAAAATCGAGAACCTGGGACAGATCGACGATGGGGTGGAAATTCTCAATGCCGCCATTTCACTCGCCGGAAGTCCCGGCGCCGTGATCATCGACAACAGCGGAAACACCAAAGTAACGGGATCGAATATATCCGGAACCTACGGGACGGGTATCACCATTCTCGGCAACGGGAGCACACAGATCAAGGTAGAGAACAATTCGATTCTCGCTAACAGGGGAACGGGCATAGAGATCAATGACGGAGGTCCGAGCGTTCTCGTGACTCGAAACAGTATCGCCGGCAACGGCGGCAACGGCGTTGCCGTGTTCGGGGCCGGTGAAGTCGGCCTGGTGGACAACGAGATCTCCGAGAACGACGGCTACGGCCTGGAAGGGGGACCGGGCGCGGTTGTCAACAACTCGGGCAACGGGGTGGAGAACAACAAAGCCGGCAACTACAGCGACAGCGGCACCTTCAACCGAAATGAGACAGCGGCTGAAGAGACCGGCGTCACGGCTGCAGGAAAAGAGTATGGCGAGTCGGCCGCCTGGCTCAGAGCGGCAAAAGGCGGCACCGTGGCTGTGCTCGATCCCTTCAGCGGCTATCAGGCCGGTGTCTTCGGCACTCAATTCGGTGCCAGCGTCACGGTCGCAGCCGGCGGGCTGAGTAACGACACCCATCTGGTCCTTGCAAGTTCCACCGAAAGCCTCCCGGCACTCACCGCCGCCTTCAGCTTTCCCGTGCAGTCGATACCGGTGACGGTAACCCTCGATCAAGGGAGCGGGAACGGAAGCTTGACTTTACCCGTCGCAACCGGTTATTCCGCCGACACCGGCCGGGTCTTCAGGCTGATTGATGGAGAGCGCTGGGAAGAGATCAATGAGGTTAATCCTCTCAAACCGATGGCCGGGTCGATTGAACCGACCCTGCCCCAGCTGGTGCGCTTCGAATCGCCCCTGGAGGCGGAGAACACCTTTGTGGTTGTTGCCGATCTGCCGATCGTCCCGCTCACAGACACCGGGGTTGGCGGCGGGTGCCGCGTCGCGGCGGGAGAAAAGGGACCGGGATCAGCGGCGGCGCCCCTCGATTTGATCCTCTTGCTCCTCCCCCTGTTCTTTCTCAACAGGCGGCGAAGGATGGGACAGGGCTAATCGGTGACGGTCAGTCCGGCGCCCATGGAGTCATTAATTTAATGAGCATACGTTCCATTCAAAACAGGCCGGCCCTTTCAGCGTCACTGGCCCTGATGATTGAGACGGCACTTTTTCTCTGCCTCTTCACCGGCACCCTGGAGGCCGCCGACGGACCGGCGTCGGTCATCCAGAAAATCGAAATCGTCGGCAACCGGCGTATTGATCAGGGCACCATCCTGCGGCGAATCTCGTCCCGGGTCGGCACGCCCCTCTCGAGGGACACGATTCGGGAGGACATAAGGGCCATTTACGGCATGGGGGGCTACTTCGACAACGTCCAGGTGGAAAGCGAGCCTGTGGCCGGCGGTATCGCTCTCATCTTCAGGGTGGATGAGAAACCGGTGATTTCCCAGATAACCATCGAAGGGAACAAGGAACTGGAGGAAGGCAAGATACAGGACGTGCTGGAGGCCAGGATCGGCTCCCCCTATAACTTGCGGCGCATCAAAGGCGACGAAGAAAATGTCAAGCGGCTCTATCGGGCCCACGGCTTCCACTTTGCCCGCCTGGAGCGGAGCGTGAAAGACGACGCAAACGGGAACAAGCAGCTGGTATACAAGATTGATGAAGGGAAGAAGGTCATCATCGGCGAGATAATCCTCCAGGGGAGCAGCGCCTTAAAAGCCGGGGCCATCAAGAAGAAGGCCATGGAAACCAAGGAGCACTGGATGATGTCCTTTCTCACCAGCGCCGGCGTCTACAAGGGCGAAATCCTGGACATCGACCTGGAGCGCATCAAGGACTACTACTATCGCCACGGCTACCTGGAAGTCAAGATCGGCGAACCCCAGATTTTGCTTCATCTTTTTGTAGCCCATA
>CAYUBU010000155.1:0-6067 GCA_964443105.1 uncultured Nitrospirota bacterium | reverse complement strand
ACTCAGGATGGAGGGAGCCATGCCGAAGGTAATGAGATCGGACAGGGAATCGTATTCCACGCCGAATCGCGACGATGAATGGGTCCATCGCGCCACCTTGCCATCGATGGCATCAAAGAGCCCGCCGATGAGAATGGCGATGGCCGCCTTCACGTATTCGCCGTTCACCGAGGCGATGATGGAAAAGAAACCGGCAAACATGTTGCCGGTGGTGAAAATATTGGGGAGAAGGTAAATCCCCCTGGACCGATCTTTCTCCTTCTTCATACCCTATCCGGTCTAGCCCTTTTCCTTGACCAGCTTCCCTTTTTGCAGCCAGCTCATCATCGACCGGAGCTTCTTCCCCACCACTTCAATGGGATGGGCTTCGCCCTTTTTCCTGAGGGCCCGCAGCACCGGAGCGTTGGCCTGGTTTTCCAACATCCACTCCCGGGCAAACTCGCCGTTCTGGATGTCGGTGAGAATCTTCTTCATGGCCGAACGGGCTTCCTCACCGATCACCCGGGGGCCCCGGGTCAGGTCACCGTACTCCGCCGTGTTACTGATGGAATAACGCATGTTGGCGATCCCCCCTTCCTGCATGAGATCGACGATCAGCTTCAGTTCATGAAGGCATTCAAAATAGGCCATCTCCGGAGAGTATCCCGCTTCCACAAGGGTCTCATAACCGGCCATCACCAGTTCGGTGCAGCCGCCGCAGAGGACCGCCTGCTCTCCGAAGAGGTCGGTCTCCGTCTCTTCCTTGAATGTGGTTTCGATGACGCCGGCCCGCCCCGCACCGATGGCCCGGGCATAGGCGAGGGCAATCTTCTTGGTGTTTCTCGACGGATCCTGCTCGATGGCAATCAAGGCCGGCACGCCGCTGCTTTGCAGGTACTCGTGTCGCACCAGATGACCGGGCCCCTTGGGCGCCACCATCATCACATTGACATTCCCCGGCGGCACGATCTGACCGTAGTGGATATTGAAACCGTGGGAAAAACAAAGGACATCCCCTTTTTTGAGATGGGGCTCAATGAAGGCGCCGTAGACTTTGGATTGCAGCTCATCGGGGACCAGCATCTGGATCACGTCAGCCCATTGAGCCGCCTCCGCCGCCTCCATGACTTTCATGCCGTCTTTTACAGCCTGTTTCCATTGGGGTGAGCCCTTGACTTCGCTCACCACCACGTTCATTTTACTGTCCTGCAGATTCTGGGACTGGGCATGGCCCTGGCTTCCATAACCGATAACCGCAATCTTCCTCTTCTTCAAGTTGGCCAGGCTGGCATCCTTGTCGTAGTAAATCTTCATGGTTATTCCTCCCTCTTTGCGGCGTTTTTTCTGGATGGACGGCTACCGGGACATGGCAACAGGGCCGGTCCGGACGATCCCTTTGATTCCCAGGGGACGGAGCATCTCGATAATGGCATTGACCTTGCCCTGGCTTCCGGTCACCTCAATGGTGTAGTGGGCGGCACTGGAGTCCACCACCTTGGCCCTGAAGATGTCGCTGATCCGGAGGGCTTCGGCCCGATGCTCCGCCTTGGCCGTCACCTTGATCAACACAAGCTCCCGGTTGATAAACTCTTCCCCTCCCGAGTAGTCGAGCACCTTGATCACATTGATCAGTTTGTGCAGCTGCTTTGAAACCTGTTCCAGAATCCGGTCGTCACCGGAGGTGACAATGGTCATCTGGGAATAGGCGGGATCGAGCATGGGCGCAACGTTAAGACTCTCGATATTGAACCCCCGACCGCTGAACAGTCCTGCCACCCGGGCCAAAACCCCGAATTTGTTCTCTACAACCACTGAGATCGTGTGGCGCATAAAAACCTCTTTTGTTACGGTCATGCCGCCGGAGCCGCTGCGGGCGCCCTGGACGCCGCCGCGGTGCAGACAGACGCTACCCGGAGATAATCTTGTCCCCCTGCTCCGGGGTGAGCTTCTTCTCTCCGTTGTCTTCGAACATCATTTCATCGATGGAGGCCCCCGCCGGCACCATGGGCATGACGTTGGCTTCCCGATCGACGATGAAATGCAGAATCACCGTATTCTTGATGGCAATGGCCTTTTTGATCGCCTTGTAAACATCCGCTTTCTTCGTGACCCGGATACCGACGGCGCCGTAAGCCTCGGCCAGTTTGACGAAGTCCGGCGCGCTGGTGAGGCAGGTCGACGCGTAACGGCAGTCGTAGAACAGCTGCTGCCACTGGCGCACCATACCGAGAAAACGGTTGTCCAGTATGGCGATATTGACCGGGAGCTTGTGCTGCACCGCGGTGGCCAGCTCCTGGATATTCATCTGGATACTGCCGTCGCCGGCGATGTCGAAGACCACCTTGTCGGGGCAGGCGAACTGGGCGCCAATGGCCGCGGGGAAACCGTACCCCATGGTTCCCAGCCCCCCGGACGTCAGAAACTGCCTCGGATGCTTGAATTTGTAAAACTGGGCGGCCCACATCTGGTTCTGTCCTACTTCGGTGGTGACGATGGCCTCACCCTTGGTCGCCTTATATATCTGCTCCACCACATACTGGGGCGCGATATGCCCTTCCCGTTCCCCGTAGATCATGGGCCGGTCTTTCTGCCACTGACCGATTCGGGCCCACCAGGCCTTATGCTTTTGCTTCCACTTGACGCCCCGTTCAGCGGCGAGCAGGGTGTTCAGTTCCTTCAGCGTATTCCTGCAGTCGCCCACAATGGGAACATCCACCCGGATGTTCTTCTTGATGGACGTGGGATCGATATCCACATGGACGATGGTCGCCTTCGGTGCGAAGGCCTCGATCTTGCCGGTCACCCGGTCGTCAAAGCGGGCCCCGATGGCCAGGATGAGATCGGCATTCTGCAGGCTCAGGTTGGCGGCACAGGTGCCGTGCATTCCGGGCATTCCCAAAAAAAGCGGGTCGTCGCCGGGATAGGCCCCCAAGCCCATGAGGGTGCTCGTAATGGGCGCCTGGATCTTCCGCACCAGCTTCCTCAGCTCTCCCGAGGCTCCTGAAAGGAGGACCCCGCCGCCTGTGAAAAGGAGGGGGCACTCGGCCTGCTTGAGATGCTGCACAGCCCGCTTGAGCTGCTGGGGGTTCCCGTGCACCGTCGGCCGAAACCCCTTCAGGTCGACCTTTGCAGGGTACTTGAACTCAGTCTTGTTGACCGTCACGTCTTTGGGCAGGTCGATGAGGACCGGGCCGGGACGGCCGTGGGTGGCGATATGAAACGCCTCTTTAATGGTGACAGCCAACTTGGAGACATCGCTGACGAGATAGTTGTGTTTGGTGCAGGGACGGGTGATCCCCACGATATCGGCCTCCTGGAAGGCGTCATTCCCGATCATGGACATGGGCACCTGGCCCGTAAAGACCACCATGGGGATGGAGTCCATGTAGGCCGTCGCGATGCCGGTGACCGTGTTGGTGGCGCCGGGACCGGAGGTGACCAGGACCACGCCGGGCTTTCCCGATGCCCTGGCGTAGCCATCGGCGGCATGGACAGCCCCCTGTTCATGCTTGGCCAGAATGTGGCGGATGTCCCGCTGTTTGTGGAGCACGTCGTAGATGTTGAGGACCACCCCGCCGGGGTACCCGAAGATGGTATCGACGCCCTCTTTCTTCAGACACTCGACGAAGATTTCAGCCCCTGAGAGTTTCATAACCCATTCCTTATTCCCGTTTCAAACAAACCGTGTGCCGGTAGGCGAAATTTCAAAACTTTAGCACCGATTGATTTGAAAAACAAGGGTTAATTGGGGTGCAGGGAGTGACGGCTGGAGAAGGGAAAGAGCGGCGGGTATTGATCTGCCGGCAGAGAGGCCGTGAGTTCCATGGCCGAAGTCGCGCCCCGGAAGCGACGGAGTCAGACAAAAGGAGCGGCCGGACTGTCTCTACCAGTCGGCGCTCACTTCCAGGAAGCGGGACACCAGTTTTTGGAACAGGGGCGCTTCGGGTACCGCCTCCAAGGCAACGGCATGGACGCGGCCCACTTCTTCATCGCCCCGCCTCACCAGAATGGTGCCGCAGGTGGTTCCTTTACTGACAGGCGCCTCGATTCTTTCCTCAAAATCGAGAACCGTCCGGATCGAGGACTCCTGGCCCCGCCGAACCTGAATGAAGAAATCTTCCGCGGCGGTGACGGCGACACTTTTCGCCGTCCCTCCCGATACGGGGATACCCCCGCCAAAGGGCTCTCCCTTTTTGACGACTTGAATCTTCTTGTAGAGGTTGAAGCCGACGCCCAGAAGCCGTGCCGACTCTTTGACCCGGGTCCCGCTCGTCGGCGCCCCCATGACCACGGAGATCAGCCGGAGGCCGTCCCGGGAGGCGGTGGCCGTCAGATTATAACCCGCTTTGCGGTAGTAGCCTGTTTTGAGACCGTCAGCACCGGGGAACTTTCCGATCAGCTTGTTTGTGTTGGTCAGTGTGAACTTGCCGTTTCGAAAGGGGGCACTCTTTATGGATGCCCATTCCAGGATCCGGGGGTAGCGGATCAACTGCCGGGCCAGCAGGGCCAGGTCGTGGGGAGAAGAGAGGTCGGGTTCCTGATTCCTGCGGGGCGGCAGCCCATCGACGCTCTGGAACCGGGTATCATGCATCCCGAGTTCCCGGGCTCTACGGTTCATCAAATCGACGCACCCTTCCATACTCCCCGTGAGGTATTCGGCGACGGCGACACTGGCATCATTGGCGGAGTGAATAGCAATGGCATGCATCATCTCTTCGAGGGAGAAGACCTCCCCTTCTTTCAGATAGACCTGGGAGCCGCCGTACTTGCTGGCCCGTGCTGATGTGACCACCGGGTCCGACAGCTGAATCGACTTATTCTCCAGCTTTTCCATCACCAGCAACATGAGCATCATCTTGACCATGGACGCCGGCGCGTATTGCTCATGGGCGTTTTTCTCGTACACGATTTCTCCGGTTTCGGCGTTCATGACCAGAGCCGCCTTGTATTCGCCATCGACGATGGTGTCGACACCGTCCGGCTCTTCTGCGTAAGCAGCAGCCGAAATCAGCAGCAGTACAAGCATCAAAAGGAATCGGGGAAAAAGAAAGATCAATCTGCCCACCGGTCACCCCTTTCTTGATAAGGTTTCGTGAGAATTACGGCTGATGGAGAAGCGATTCCCGCAGGAACCCCCTCATTTCTAACATATTGGAGCCATAGGCGTCAATAAAAATGGAGTGATATTTTCTGACAAAACGGGTTCAGGTGGGAAATGCCAACAAAATTGACCAATTAGAGCCGGCGACAGCCCGCGGGGCAAAGGCGGTATTACGCAGGCCTGCGTGGCATCCCATTGCTTAAGTGTAGAATGAAGGTTTGACCCCAGGGGTTTATTTTTGTTACTGCCACAAGCAGCCACTAAGCACAGGGTATAGACCGTAATAATCACCCTCAAGAAAGACAATTGCATTTTATTCGTTCCTTTGAACATATAGTTCAGCATCACCGGGCCGCGGCTCCGGTGCATGCGTTTGTTATCCTGCGTTTTCCAGTTTGCGGCACGAGCAGCGGCTACCAAACCTATCTGGCAGGCCATTTTCTAGAATATCCGGAAACTGGCGACGAATGGCAAATGGTCCGAGACTTGTTTCTTGAACGCCTCACGCCCAAGGCCCATCGTCCAATGCATCGGGAAAAGCCGCAGGCTGCCGCGCACATAGTCGGTCGAAAAGGTGCGCGAGACGGCAAACCCGTCCAGAAGGTTTGCACGCCCCTTTTCGAGAATATGCGAAAACCGGTCCTGTAAATCCCAACACGAGACAAAATCCATCAGATCGTCGCCGCCCAGATGGTGGAAATTGCTTACGTCTTGTCCGGGGATCATGTTGAAGTCACCCATTAGCAGAATCGTGCGCTGAGTCAGCCCTGGTGTCTGCCGCAACTGATCAATATGCTGACCGATCAACTTGCACTGGCTGTCGCGCAATTGTTGTTCGGGACGATCTCGGCCTGATTTTAGATGCACGCCGATTAGGATCGCCTTGAACTTTCCGATCTTAATATCCGCCTGTATCGCCTGCCGACCGTTCTCGTAGTTGCCTTCAGAGCCAGGAATCTGTTGGGCATTGCTCACCTCGACCCCGAC